>NZ_JBEOVG010000067.1:0-50855 GCF_040295345.1 Actinosynnema sp. NPDC002837 | reverse complement strand
GGCGGGGAAAAGCGTCCCGCCGGGCCTGCCGGCTTCGACCAGCCTAAAGCACCCGAACCATGTCAAATCGGGCCTCGGTGGGGTCCGCTGCGGGTCCGTTGTGCGGCGGTTGAGGGCCTCGGTGGGTGTGGCGGGTCCGTTGTGGTCGGTGTGGGGTTGGATAGGCGGCTGGGTGGGTTTGGGTGGGGTGGTTCGGTTTGTGGGGTTAGGCGCCGACGGCGTTGGAGATGGGGGAGGGGTCGGCGAGGAGGAATCTGACTTCGTCGGCGACTCGGTGGACGTCGGCGGGTGCTACTACCGCGCAGTGGACGCCGTGTGGTGCTACTTCGACCGCCAGGCACTCTGTGTAGGCGATGGCTGCGGCGCGTGACGCGGCGTAGGCGGCGATGCCCGATCTCGGCACGGCGATCACGTGGGCGGGCACCATGATGATCGTTCCTCGGCCCCGGTCGACCATTCTGGTGGCGACGGCGCGGGAGACGTTGAACACGCCGTCCACGTTGACCGCGAAGCTGTGCGACCAGTCGTCGTCGGTGATCGAGAGGGCTGGGCCGGGGCGCAGGGCGCCGGCCGTGGCGACCAGGGCGTCGATGGCGCCGAACTCGCGTTCCACCTGGTCGACGAGGGCGTCGACGGCGGCGCTGGACGTGACGTCGATCTGCCTGCCGGCGATCCGCAGGCCCTGTGCGTGGAGGTGTTCGACCAGGTCGGCGAGTCTCGCGCCGTCGCTGTCGACGGCGGCGACCAGCGCGCCCTGCCTGGCCAGCGACTCGACCACCTCGGCGCCGAGCGGCGAACAGGCCCCGGTGATCAGTGCGATCTTGTGTCGGAATTCGGCATTCATCCCCAGTGCTCCCCAGTTGCTGCCCCCCGGTGTGCACGTTATGGCAGGCACACCGGCTAGGGAACTACCCGCGTGAGTAGTCGGAAAAGTGCGGGGTGAAATACGGCTCCCGGCCAGGTCCGGGCAATCGCGGAAGCCTAGACTCGGCACCCGTGGTCCACCAGCCGATGATCGCCCCGAGCATCCTGTCCGCCGATTTCGCCCGACTCGCCGACGAGGCCGCCGCCGTGCCCTCGGCCGACTGGCTGCACGTGGACGTCATGGACGCGCACTTCGTGCCCAACCTGACCATCGGGCTGCCGGTGGTGAAGTCGCTGCGCAAGGCGACCGACCTGCCGCTCGACTGCCACCTGATGATCGACGACCCGGACCGCTGGGCGGTCGGGTACGCGGAGGCGGGCGCGTACAACGTGACCGTGCACGTGGAGGCGGCCGGTGATCCGGTGGCGTTGGCGAAGGACCTGCGTGCGGCGGGTGCGAAGGCCGGGTTGTCGTTGAAGCCGGGCACGGCGCTGGAGCCGTACGTGGACGTGCTGAAGCACTACGACACGTTGCTGATCATGTCGGTGGAGCCGGGGTTCGGCGGGCAGTCGTTCATGGCGGAGGTGCTGGACAAGGTGCGCGTGGCGCGCCGGTTGGTCGACACCGGGCACCTCCGGTTGGTGGTCGAGATCGACGGCGGCATCAACGCGGACACGATCGAGCAGGCGGCCGAGGCCGGGGTGGACTGCTTCGTGGCCGGGTCGGCGGTGTACGACGCGGCCGATCCCGGTGTGGCGCTGGAGCGGCTGCGCGAGCAGGCGACGCGCGCGCGGTGAACGTGGACGAGGCGATGGCGCTGGCCGTCGCGGCGAGCGAGCGGGTGCGGGGCACGACCAGTCCGAACCCGCCGGTGGGTTGTGTGATCTTGGACGCGGGCGGGCGGGTGGTCGGGGTCGGCGCGACCCGGCCGCCGGGTGGCGCGCACGCCGAAGTGGTGGCGCTGGCGGAGGCCGGCGAGTCGGCCCGGGGCGGCACGGCCGTGGTGACGTTGGAGCCGTGCGCCCACCACGGGCGGACGCCGCCGTGCACCGGGGCGTTGCTCGCGGCCGGGGTGGCGCGGGTGGTGTTCGCGGTGGCGGACCCCAATCCGAAGGCGGCCGGTGGGGCCGCCGTGCTCCGGGAGGCCGGGGTCCTGGTCGAGGCGGGCGTGGGCGGGGACGCGGTGCGGCTGGGGCCGTTGCGGGCCTGGTTGCACTACGCGCGGACCGGGCGACCCCACGTGACCTGGAAGTACGCCGCCAGCCTGGACGGACGGGTCGCGGCGGGCGACGGCACCAGTCGGTGGATCAGCTCGGCGGAGTCGCGGGCCGAGGTGCACGAGTTCCGCGCGGTGGTGGACGCGATCGTGGTGGGCACCGGGACGGTCCGCACCGATGACCCGAGATTGACCGCGCGGACCGCGCGTCCGGGGCAGGATGGGGTCGGGCAGCCGTTGCGGGTCGTCGTCGGCAAGAGCGACCTGCCGCCGGGGGCCCGAGTGCTGGACGACGAGGCGGAGACGATGCACCTGCGGACGCACGACCCGGACGTTGTGCTCGGCGCGTTGGCCGCGCGGGGCGTGGTCGACGTGCTGCTGGAGGGCGGGCCTACCCTGGCGGGTGCGTTCGTGGCGGCCGACCGCGTCGACCGCGTGCTCGCCTACCTCGCCCCGAAGTTCTTGGGCGACGGTCCGCAGGCGTTGCGGGACGCGGGGGTGTCGACCGTCACCGACGCTGTGGGATTGGTCGTGGAGCAGGTCAGTATGTGCGGGCCGGACGTGCGGGTATCCGCAGTCCCCGCGCGTTGAGGAGGAACGGTGTTCACCGGGATCGTCGAGGAGTTGGGTGAGGTCGTCGCCGTCGCCGACCTGCCGGACGCGGCCCGCGTCACCATCGCGGGTCCGTTGGTGACCAGCGACGCGAAGCACGGCGATTCGATAGCGGTCAACGGTGTGTGCCTCACCGTGGTGGACGTCGCCGACGGCGCGTTCACCGCGGACGTGATGCGCGAGACGCTGACCCGCAGCAGCCTGGCCAAGATCGCCGGGGGCGACCGGGTCAACCTGGAGCGCGCCGCCGCCGTGGGCCAGCGCCTGGGCGGCCACATCGTGCAGGGCCACGTCGACGGCACCGGGGTGGTGCTGGCCAGGGAGAAGGCCGAGCACTGGGAGGTCGTCCACATCGGCCTGCCGCCTGCCCTGGCCCGGTACGTGGTGGAGAAGGGCTCGATCACCGTGGACGGCGTGTCGCTGACGGTGGTGTCGGTGTCGGAGACCGAGTTCACCGTGAGCCTGATCCCGACCACGTTGGAGCTCACCACCCTCGGCCGCCGGGCGCCGGGCGACCACGTCAACCTGGAGGTGGACGTGATCGCGAAGTACGTCGAGCGGCTCGCGCTGCCCCACCTGCCCGCCGAGGAGGCCCGGTGAACGACTTCGCCGACATCGAGCGGGCCATCGCGGACATGGCCGCGGGCAGGCCCGTCGTCGTCGTGGACGACGAGGACCGCGAGAACGAGGGCGACCTCATCTTCGCGGCGGAGAAGGCGACGCCGGAGCTGCTGGCGTTCATGGTCCGCTACACGTCCGGGTACGTGTGCGTGTCGCTGACCGAGAGCGATTGCGACCGGCTGGACCTGCCGCCGATGTACCACACGAACCAGGACCAGCGCGGCACCGCGTACACCGTGACCGTGGACGCCCGGGAGGGCATCTCCACCGGCATCTCGGCGGCGGACCGGGCGCACACGATCCGGTTGCTGGCCGACCCGGACGCCACGGCGAAGGACTTCAACCGTCCGGGTCACGTCGTGCCGCTGCGCGCGCGTGACGGTGGCGTGCTGCGTCGTGCCGGGCACACCGAGGCCGCCGTCGACCTGGCCCGGATGGCCGGGTTGTCGCCGGTGGGCGTGCTCTGCGAGATCGTGTCGCAGAAGGACGAGGGCGACATGGCCCGCCGCGACGAGCTGGCGGTGTTCGCCTCCGACCACGACCTGGCGCTCGTCACGATCGCCGACCTGATCGCCTACCGGCGGCGGATGGAGGTCCAGGTCGAGCGGGTCGCCGAGGCCCGCATCCCGACCGCGCACGGCACGTTCACCGCCGTCGGCTACGACAGCAAGCTCGACGGCATCGAGCACATCGCGATGGTCTACGGCGAGATCGGCGACGGCGAGGACGTGCTGGTCCGGGTGCACTCGGAGTGCCTGACCGGCGACGTGTTCGGCTCGCTGCGCTGCGACTGCGGCCCGCAGCTGGACGCGGCGCTGGAGGCGGTGGCCGCGCAGGGCCGCGGCGTCGTGCTCTACATGCGCGGGCACGAGGGCCGGGGCATCGGCCTGATGCACAAGCTGCAGGCCTACCAGCTGCAGGACCGGGGCGCGGACACGGTGGACGCGAACCTCGGGCTCGGGCTGCCCGCCGACGCGCGCGACTACGGCACCGGCGCGCAGATCCTGGCCTCGCTCGGCATCAAGTCGATGAGGCTGCTGACCAACAACCCGGCCAAGCGGGTGGGCCTGGAGGGCTACGGGCTGACCGTGCTCGACCGGGTGCCGCTGCCGATCTCGCCCAACCCGGAGAACCTGCGGTACCTGCGCACCAAGCGCGACCGGATGGGCCACGAGCTGCACCAGCTCGAGCAGTACGAGGCGCTGGCCCAGGGCGGCGCGGTGGTGTCCACCACGGAGGGAGCGGAATGAGCGGCGAAGGGCGGCCCGAGGACGTCGTCCCCGACGCGGCGGGGCTGACGCTGGGCGTCGTGGCCACGCGCTGGCACACGAAGATCACCGACAACCTGGTCGAGCGGGCGTTGGCGGCGGCGGCGAAGGCCGGTGTCGCCTCGCCGACGGTGGTGCGGGTGGCGGGCGCGGTGGAGCTGCCGGTCGTGGCGCAGGAACTGGCCCGCACGCACGACGCGGTGGTGGCGCTGGGCGTGGTGATCCGGGGCGGCACGCCGCACTTCGAGTACGTGTGCGACGCGGTGACCGCCGGGCTGACCCGGGTCGCGCTGGACTCGTCGACGCCGATCGGCAACGGCGTGCTGACCACCAACGACGAGGACCAGGCGCTGGCCCGCGCCGGGTTCCCGGACTCGGTGGAGGACAAGGGCTTCGAGGCGTGCGTGGCGGCGCTGGACACGGCGGTCGTGCTGCGCGGGCTGCGAGCGGGCTCGTGAGGACCGCCGTGGCCGTCGACGTGGTCGAGTTCCGCCCGAAGAGGATCCGCGTGGTCGCGTGGGCCAGCGCGGTGTTCCTGGTCGCGGTGTTCACCGTGGTCGGGTTGCTGCTGGGCGACACGCCGACCGGCGTGATCTTCCGGACCTCCGACCAGGTGGCGATGATCTTCCTGGGTGTGCTGCTGGCGTGCGGCATGCTGCTGCTGACCAGGCCGCGCGTGCGGGCCGACGCCGAGGGCGTCGAGGTGCGCAACGTGGTCACGGCGCACCGCTTCAGCTGGCCGGAGGTGCTGCACGTGTCGTTCCCGGACGGCGCGTCGTGGGCGCGCCTGGAGCTGCCGGACGACGAGTACGTGTCGATCATGGCCGTCCAGGCGGTGGACCGGGACCACGCCGTCGCCGCCGTCCGCGCCCTTCGCGACCTGCACAAAGCCGCCACCCGCTGATCGACCGCCCGCGCGTGTCCCCCGTTCGGGTCCCCCGGGTCGAACGGTCGCCTACCTCGTCCGGTCTGCCGGCGTAAGCGCTGATCGGCGTGGTTCCGTTGGACCAGGGGTGTCCTCCGACAGCACTCTTGTAGGGGGTCGGACCCCTGCCTAGGTTCGGGTGATCTACGAGCTTGGGGGGTCCGCACATGCGCAGACGTTCACTCCTGACCGGTGCCGCGGCCGTGGCCGGCGCGGTGACGCTCGGCCTGAACCCGGCGGCGCGGGCGCAGCGGCCCGGCGCGTCCGAGCAGCCCGACCTGTTCCTCGGCGACTACCCGGTGGTGGGCCGGGTGCGGGCGCGCAAGGCGATGGAGCACCTGCGGGTGCTCAGCGAGCGGATCGGCCAGCGCATCGGCGGCACGGAGTCCGAGCACCGCGCCCGCGACTACCTCGCCTCCGAGCTGCGCGACCTGCGCTACCAGGTGACGTTGCAGCCGTTCGCGGTGCCGGACAAGTACCTGTCGAAGCTGACCGTCGGCTCGGACACGTGGCACGCGGGCGCGTCCCGCTTCGGCGCGCTGGGCGTGACCGCGAGCGGCCCGGTGGTGGACCTGGGCACCGGCGCGTCCCTGCCCGCCGACCTGACCGGGAAGGTCGCGCTGCTGGTGAACGTGCCGACCGGCTCCACGGCGGTGCTGGACGCGGCACGGCTGGGCGCGGCGGCCGTGCTGGTCGGCCGCGTGTCGACGCCGCCGGCGGGCAAGACCGGCGCGTTCTCCCCGACGCTGACCGCGAACGTCGCCGTGCCGGTGCTGGGCGTCGCGCAGGTGCACGTCGAGCGGCTGCGGGCCGCGGGCGCCGTCACGGTGACCGTCTCCACCACCCACCTCGCGGGCCTGACCTCGTACAACGTCATCGCCGAACGCCCGGCGACGTTCCCCGGCCGGGACGACGGCGTGGTCATGGTGACCGCGCACTACGACAGCGTGCCCGGCTCGCCCGGCGCGAACGACGACGGCAGCGGCACGGTGCTGACCCTCGAACTGGCCCGCGTGCTGCGCTACCTGCCGACGCACAAGGCGCTGCGGTTCGCGCTGTGGGGCTCGGAGGAGCAGGGCCTGCTCGGCTCCCGGTACTACGTGAACCAGCTCGCCGACGCGGACGCGGCGCGCATCGCGGGCGTGTTCCAGAACGACATGGTCGCCACGAGCCACGGCCCGGCCACCGCCTACTGGCTGCTCTCGGTGGACGGCGGCGACAACGCCACCACCGCGCAGGTAGCCGCCGCCGCGGCACGCCTGGGCTACGGCGCGCAGGTGCACGGCCCGGTGCCGCGCGGCAGCAGCGACCACGTGCCGTTCCACGAGCGCAAGATCGCCGCGGCGAACTTCAGCTGGCGCGGAGAGGGCGGCCCGCACGAGCTGGAGCCGCTCTACCACACGCCCGAGGACACGATCGCGCAGAACGTGAGCCCGGACCGCCTGCAGATCTCGCTGGAGCTGATCGGCGCCGCCGCCTACCGTCTGGCCTGCACACGCGGCTGAACGACGGGACGACATGACGACGTACGAAGACCTGACGCCCTACGTGTACTGGAGCGGGGAGACGCCATCGACGGTCAACGTCGGGTGGTTGGGCCGGGAGTCGCGGTTCGAGGTCGGCGAACCGGAGCCCGGCCTGGCCGAGGCGCTGGGGGTGCTGGTCCGGTACCACCGCGTCCACGTCACGCGCGGGTGGCACGGCTGTGAGCTGTGCGGACCGGGCGCCGCGTACCCGGTGCGGGAGCCGGTCGAGGGGACCGTGCAGACGCTGGGCAGCGCGGAGATCCGCGTTCCCGGGCCGGACGGCGTCGTCTACGCGGCGCCGAACCTGGTGCACCACTACGTCGTGCGGCACCACTACCGCCCGCCGGCGCAGTTCGTGCCGGCGGTGCGGGCGGAGGCCGAGGCCCGTGGCCGCGCCTGGGAGGAGGCCAAGCGGTCCCTGCCCGTCGGCACGCCCGTGCGCGTGGAGGACGACGGCTACTCGGTGTGGGGCCTGTCGCCCGACCTGGACGACTTCCTCCGCCTGGACGGCCCCTCCCACGCCGAGCTGGACGCGCCGGACGTCGACCACGTCACGGTCGACACCGTCGTCACCGAGCACGTCGAGGACCATCGGGAGATCGTCCTGCGGCTCCCGGGCACGGCGTAGGCGTCACGGACCGGCGGCGCGGAGCAGGCGTTCGGCGGTGGCCCGGAGGTGGCGCCTCAGCTCCTCCGGGCCCTCCACCTCGAAGTCGACGCCGATCATCGCGATCCACGGCCCGACGTCCTCCAACGCGGACGTGCCCACCGTCAGCCGGGTCCGCTCGTCGTCGATCCGCTCCAGGTGGATCGGGCCGTACGAGGTGCGTGCCGCGACCACGTCGTAGGGCGCGTGCATGATCAGCCGGGCCTCGTGCTGGTGCGGCGCGACGGACAGCTGCCGCGCCACGTACGACGCCAGGTCCTCCGCCGGCGGCTCGCGCGGCGTGAAGCGGGCGCCCGGGGTCGGCTCCCCTTGGATCCGGTCCACCCGGAACGTCCGCCAGTCCGCCTTGTCCACGTCCCACGCCACCAGGTACCACCGCCGCCCGGTGTTCGCCAGGCCCAGCGGCTCCACGTGGCGGCGGGTGTCGCCGTCGCGCCCGGCGTAGGGGAACCGCAGCCGCTGGTGGTCGCGGCACGCGATGGCGATCGCGGTCAGCGTGCCCGCGTCGACCTGCGCCCCGCGCATCGGCAACGCCACGGTGTGCGCCTGGAGCGCGTTCACCCGCCGCCGCAGCCGCGACGGCAGCACCTGCTCCAGCTTGGCCAACGCGCGCACCGACGTCTCCTCGATGCCCGACACGCTGCCGCTGGCCGCCGTGCGCAACCCCACGGCGACCGCCACGGCCTCGTCGTCGTCCAACAACAACGGCGGCAGCTCGGCGCCCGCGCCCAGCTGGTAGCCGCCCGACACCCCCGGCGCGGCGTTGACCGGGTAGCCGAGGGTGCGCAGCTTGTCGACGTCGCGCCGCACGGTCCGGACGTCGACGCCGAGGCGGTGCGCGAGGTCCGCTCCGGTCCAGTCGCGGCGCACCTGCAACAACGACAGCAGCTTGAGCAGACGGGCCGAGGTCTCCAGCATGAGCCGCAGTCTGCCGGCCAACGCGGACAGCTCCTGTCCGCGTCCTAGCCGCGTCGTGCGCCTTCCGGCCACACGACCACCACCGGCACGCCCGACGCGCGCGCCGTCTCCACGACGTCCGCCGTGCCGCCGCGCCCGTCCGGCGGCTGCCCGTCCCACACCGCGATGAGCAGCTCCACCGACGCGAGCATCCGCTCGTTCGCCATCACGTACGCGTGCCGGCCCGACAGCTCGTTCGGCAGCACGCTGACCACGTGCGCCCGCGCCAGCAGCTCGTCGTAGTCGGCCCGCTTCTCCGGCTTCAGCCGGTCCCGGTAGTCCATCGCGGGCAGCACGACCTCGACCCGGCCGCCCAGCTCCAGCACCACCCGCGCGAACAGCTGGTCCGCGCCCGGCGCCAGGCAGGTCACCCCGACCAGGGATGACCCGCCCGCCGCCTCGGCCTCCACCGCCGCGCGGATGGCTTCCCGCACGGAGTCGACGCAATCGGGCGCCAGCTTGCTGTGCCCGGTGATCCCCACCCGCATCACTAGGCCGTCCGGACCCCGCGGATCGCCTCACGGGTGTCGCGCACGACGGCCAGGTCGCGGTGCCGCTCGGCCTCCTTGGCGAAGTCCTGCAGCTTGCGCACCACCCGCCCGGACGCCAGGCCCGCCGCCGTCGGCAGCACCTGCTGGATCAGCCCGCACGCCTCCTCGGGCTCGCCCGACACCATCTTCGTGCGGGCCAACCCGATGACGTCGAACGCCCGGTTGCGCACCCTCGCCGGGTCGCGCAGGTCGAGCGCCCGCCGGATGTGCCGCTCCGCCAACGGCGCCTGCTTCGGGTCGTGCCCGGCCAGGTCCCTCATGCGCGCGCCGATCACGCCTTCCAGCTCCGCCTCGTCGAACGAGTCCAGCCACCACGGGTCCGAACCGGGCCGCCGCTGCGCGAAGCTGTCCTGCGCCTGCCCGACCGCCCGGTGGAACTCCCGCACCCGACCCATCTGCGCGTAGGCCCACGCCTCACGGGTCAGCAGGAGCGCCTGCAACGTCGGGGTGGCGTTGCGCCGCGTGCCGTACTGGCCCAGCTGGACCAGCTCTAAACCGTCCTCGGGCCGGCCGAGGTCGAACATCTGCCTGGCCATCGCCGCCAGGCACAGGGCGGCGAACGGGTCGTTGCGCCCGGCCTTCGCCATGCGGACCCCGAGCACGTAGTACCGCTGCGCGGCGTCGTGCATGCCCGCGTCCCACGACATGCTCGCCGCCACCTTGGACAGCTCGGCCCCGATGAAGAAGGCCCGTTCCGTCGTGGGGCCCGCCGGCGCCCGCGACAACCGCTCGGCCAGTTCCTCCAACTGCCCGAGCACCGCCTTGCGCGCCAACCCGTACCCGCCTCGGCCACCCCACCCGCGCAGCCCGTCGGCGACGCGCTGCAACGCCGCCAGCTCCTCCTCGCTGATCGCCGCGCTGGACGACCACTTGGACAGGGGCTGCAAGGGGTGGAGCCACTTCTGCAACGGTTCGACCAGTGCGGGACCCATCGCCACCGCGGCGGCTCCGGTGAGCGCCGCTCGTCTGCTGATCGCCAAGTCGTTCCTCGCCGTCTCCTCGACCGATCTGGCAATGCTCGACGCGTCCCACGCCGCGGCGAGCACATCGGGCGGGGCGCCGCGATCGGCGTCCGCCTGGCTTGGGATTCCGACGCGGTCGAACCACAGCCGGTCGGCCGGCACGCCGAGCGCCCGCGCGAAGTGGCGCAGCCGGTCGATCCGGTCGATCGGGTTCTCACCGGTCTCGTACCGCGACAGCTGCGCCTGGGAGATCCCCAGCCAGGACGCCATGCGGTCTTGGGTGACGCGACTGACGTGCTGGGGGTGGTGCCGGTAGGCGGCGAGGAGGGCGCCCATGTTCCGGTCGGAGAACGCGGCGGCCATCGCCTCGTGGTCCCAGAAGTCCCCGGGTACCTCGGGTGGTCCGTAGAGCTCGGTCCGCGCGTTGCGGCGACAACGCTGGCAGAGCCGGTCGGTGTTGTCGGCGGCGATCAGCGCCCCGCACGTCGGGCATGCGCGCCTGGTACTGGCTGCTCTTCGAGCTTTCCGTTCCATGGCTCGCTCCCGTCACTGAGCGTGCTCACCAGTGTATAGAGATGTGATCAGGAGTCCATGCATTTCGTGCATAAGGCGGGGTGGGCCCCTGGTCGGAGCCCCCGTGACGCCGGGTGGTGGATGAGGCTGATCCGTGAGGTGCATGGATCCGACCCGATAACGGTGTGGTGAAACGTCCCGCCGGGGCCGACGCTGCGTGGTGTGCCAGTGCCGGGACGACCCCCGCGGCCCGCGCACACGCCGCCCACTCCACCCGACCGGGGAGGGACCTCCGCCGATGAGCATCACCGCCGCCACCACCGCCGACAACGGCCCGCGATACGGACCACGCGACCGCGCGCACCAGCAGGCACTCGGTGAGGCGATCGCGGGTTACCGGCTGCTGGGCTGGAAGGTCTCGGTCACCGAGCAGGGCGTCTTCCTGCCGCTGGGGCCCGCGACCACCGCCCTGGCCATGCCCGCCCGCATCGGCTCGCGCGTCCTGGCCGACCTCAAGGCCAGGATGCTCGCCGGTCCCGTCACCGTCATCCCGGGCCCGCGGGAGCACTGGATCTTCCTCGCCGAGCTGGTCGCCCTGCTGCCCACGCACCTGAAGGCGCCCGCCGAGGTCCAGTTCGTCCGCTCGCCGCAGCGGATCGCGCTGCCGCCGACGATGACCCGGTACGGGTCGCTGAGGTGGGCGAACCCGCCGTCGCACTCGCGGCACTGGTTCCCGCCGTTCACGGCGGTGCTGGCGCTGGCCCGGACGGCGGTGGCGAAGGACCGGTAGGCGAAGATGGGCGGGTGGACCGACGGACGCTGCTGTGCGGACTGCTCGCCCTGACCGCCGGCGTGCCCCTGACCTCCTGCGGCTCGGGCGCGCCGACGCGTCGGCCCGGTGTCGGCTCGGCCCGCGCGGGTGACCGCGTGGCCGGGCTCGCCGACGTCCCGGTCGGCTCCGGCGCGCTGGTCGACGTCGGCGGCGACGGCCAGTTGCTGCTGGTCAGGCCCTCGGAGTCGGAGGTGCGGGCGTTCAACCCGGCCTGCCCGCACCAGGGCACGACGGTGAACCCGCCCGCCGGCGGCACGATCAGCTGTCCCACGCACCGCTCCGCGTTCGACCCGACGACCGGGGCGGTGCTGTCCGGCCCGTCACCGCGGGGGTTGGCGGAGGTCGCGGTGGCGGTGTCCGGGCCCGACGTGTTGCTTTCCTGAAGAAGCCGTCCCAAGGGCTGGGGTGTTGAACCCCGCTTCACGTGGTGTCGTATTGCCTGTGTGGCCGAACGACCACCCACCACGTAGCAAAGGACCTGCTTTGAGTTCAACGGAGAAGACAGGGCTGTCCCGTCGCTCGGTGCTGTGCGGCGTGCTGGTCGCGCTGGCGGTGCCGGGCGGCCTGGCCGCGTGCAGCAGCGGTTCCACCCCCGGCGGCACCACCGCGACCGGCGGCGGCACGACGCCCGGCGGTGGCGGCACCACCCCGTCCGGGCCGCCGATCATCGCGGCGCTGGCCGACGTGCCCGACGGCGGCGGCACGATCGCGGGCAACCCGGCGGACAGCAAGCCGCTCGTGCTCGTCCGCACCGGCGACACGGTCAAGGCCTACGACGCCACCTGCCCGCACCAGGGGACCGCGGTGTCGCCGCCCGAGGGCGGCGTCATCACCTGCCCGAACCACGGCAGCACGTTCAACGCCGCGGACGGCCAGGTGACGAAGGGCCCGGCCACCACGGGCCTGAGGGAGGTCCCGGTGAAGGTCGAGGCGGGCCAGATCGTCCCCGCCTGAACCCCGCGAGGTCGCGTCGACCGTTCGCGCCCTCGTCCGCCGCGATCACGCTCGTCGATCGCCGGCGGATCGGGGCGCGAACGGTCCGCCCGCCGCGGAACGCCAGGTCCGACCTCGGCCAGGCGACCTCGCCCCGTGCCGCCGGGGGCGGCGTGATCCGGCACGGGGTCGGTCTCCGCCGGGCTGTCGGTGCCCCCACGTACGCTTGTCCGGTGGCCGATCCGTCGACCTATCGCCCTGCGACAGGCACCATCCCCGAAGCCCCCGGCGTGTACAAGTTCCGCGACGCCGGCGGCCGCGTGGTGTACGTCGGCAAGGCCAAGAGCCTGCGCCAACGCCTGAACTCCTACTTCGCCGACGTCGCCGGCCTGCACCCGCGCACCCGCCAGATGGTGACCACCGCCGCGAGCGTCGAGTGGACCGTCGTCGGCACCGAGGTCGAGGCGCTGCAGCTGGAGTACAACTGGATCAAGGAGTTCGACCCGCGCTTCAACGTCCGCTACCGCGACGACAAGTCGTACCCGGTGCTGGCCGTGACGTTGAACGAGGAGTTCCCCCGCCTGCACGTCTACCGCGGCCCGCGCCGCAAGGGCGTGCGCTACTTCGGCCCGTACGCGCACGCCTGGGCGATCCGCGAGACGCTCGACCTGCTGCTGCGCGTCTTCCCGGCGCGCACCTGCTCGGCGGGCGTGTTCAAGCGCCACGGCCAGATCGGCCGCCCCTGCCTGCTCGGCTACATCGACAAGTGCTCGGCGCCGTGCGTGGGCCGGGTCGACGCGGACGAGCACCGCGACATCGTCGAGGACTTCTGCGACTTCCTGGCCGGCAAGACCGACTCGATGGTGCGCCGGCTGGAACGCGAGATGACGGCCGCCGCCGAGGAGCTGGAGTTCGAGAAGGCCGCCCGCCTGCGCGACGACCAGGCGGCCCTCAAGCGCGCCTTGGAGAAGCAGGCCGTCGTCCTCGGCGACGGCACGGACGCCGACGTGGTCGCGTTCGCGCAGGACGACCTGGAGGTCTCGGTCCAGGTGTTCCACGTGCGCGGCGGCCGGGTGCGCGGCCAGCGCGGCTGGGTGGTCGACAAGGTCGACGAGACCGGCGTGACGGGCCTGGTGGACCAGTTCGTCACCCAGTTCTACGGCGAGCAGGTCGAGTCGGCCCGGGTCAGCGGCGTCGAGTCGGCGCCGGTGCCGCGCGAGGTGCTCGTGCCGGAGCTGCCCGACGACGCCGAGGCGGTCGAGAAGTGGCTGTCGGGCCTGCGCGGCGGCAAGGTGTCGTTGCGGGTGCCGCAGCGCGGTGACAAGCGGGCGCTCATGGAGACGGTGGAGCGCAACGCCAAGGAGGCGTTCCAGCAGCACAAGCTGCGCCGCGCCGGCGACCTGACGGCCCGGTCGGCGGCCTTGCAGGAGCTGCAGGAGGCGCTGGGCCTGGACACGGCGCCGTTGCGGATCGAGTGCACCGACGTCAGCCACGTGCAGGGCACGGACGTGGTGGCGTCGCTGGTGGTGTTCGAGGACGGCCTGGCGCGCAAGTCCGAGTACCGCCGGTTCGGCGTGCGGGAGGGCGCCGAGCAGGGCGACGTCGGCTCGATCGCCGAGGTGGTGCGGCGGCGCTTCCAGGCGTACCTGCGCGACAACAAGGACAACGGCGGCCCGACGCCCGGCATCGACCCGGAGACCGGCAAGCCGCGCAGGTTCGCCTACGCGCCGAACCTGCTGGTGGTGGACGGCGGCGCGCCGCAGGCGCAGGTAGCCTCCGACGTCTTGGCGGAGCTGGGCATCACCGACGTCGCGGTGGTCGGCCTGGCGAAGCGGCTGGAGGAGGTGTGGGTGCCCGGCGAGCCGGACCCGGTGATCCTGCCCCGCACCAGCGAGGCCCTGTACCTGCTGCAACGGGTGCGCGACGAGGCGCACCGGTTCGCCATCGCCTACCACCGGCAGAAGCGGTCGAAGCGGATGACGACCTCGGCGCTGGACGACGTGCCGGGACTGGGGCAGACGCGCAAGGCCGCGCTGCTGAAGCACTTCGGCTCGCTGAAGAAGTTGCGCGAGGCGAGCATCGAGGAGATCAGCGTGGTGCCCGGAGTGGGCCGGCGCACCGCGGAGGCCGTGCACGCGACGTTGAGCACGGCGGGCACCGAAGGGGAGCGAACGTGAGCGCACCGGCCGGCGAGAAGTCCGGCATCGAAGTCGCGGTGGTGACGGGCCTGTCGGGGGCGGGCCGCAGCACGGCCGCGAAGTGCCTGGAGGACCTGGGCTGGTTCGTGGTGGACAACCTGCCGCCCGAGCTGATCGCGACCATGGTGGAGCTGGGCGCCCAGGCCAGGGGGGCGATCACCCGGGTCGCGGTGGTCATGGACGTGCGCAGCCGCGCGTTCACCGAGGATTTGGCGGCGGTGATCAAGGACCTGGACGCGCGCGGCTACAAGCCGAAGGTGCTGTTCCTGGAGGCCACCGACGACGTGCTGATCCGCCGGTTCGAGTCGGTGCGGCGCGGCCACCCGCTGCAGGCCGACGGCCGCCTCGCCGACGGCATCGAGGCCGAGCGGATCCTGCTCACGCCGCTGCGCGAGGAAGCCGACCTGGTGCTGGACACCTCGGCGCTGTCGGTGCACCAGTTGCGGGCCAAGATCGAGGACACGTTCGGCACCGAGTCGGCGACCCGCACCCGCGTCACGGTGCTGTCGTTCGGCTACAAGTACGGCCTGCCGATGGACGCCGACCTGGTGATGGACGTGCGGTTCCTGCCGAACCCGTTCTGGATCCCGGAGCTGCGCGAGCAGACCGGCCTGGACGGCGACGTGCGCAACTACGTGCTCACGCAGGAAGGCGCGGAGGAGTTCCTGGACCGCTACCACGAGCTGCTGCGCCTCATCGGCGCCGGCTACCGGCGCGAGGGCAAGCGGTACCTGACGCTGGCGGTCGGCTGCACCGGCGGCAAGCACCGCAGCGTGGCCATCTCCGAGGAGCTCGCGGGCCGGCTGGCCAGCGAGGACGGCATGGCCGTCAAGGTCGTGCACCGGGACCTGGGACGCGAGTGAGCTTCGCAGCGGTAGCGCTGGGCGGTGGGCACGGGCTGCACGCCACGCTCACCGCCCTGCGCCGGGTGACCGACGACGTGACGGCCGTGGTGACGGTCGCGGACGACGGTGGCTCCTCGGGGCGGCTGCGCCGCGAGCTGGGCCTGCTGCCGCCCGGCGACCTGCGCAAGGCGATGGTGGCGCTGGCCGGCGCGGACGAGTCGAGCGCGTTGTGGGCGACGTTGTTCCAGCACCGGTTCGGCGGCACCGGCGCGCTCGCCGGGCACGCGGTGGGCAACCTCGTGCTGGCGGGCCTGCTGGAGCAGCTCGGCGACCCGGTGGCGGTGCTGGAGGAGGCCGGGCGGCTGCTCGGCGTGCGCGGTCGCGTGCTGCCGATGTGCACCGAGCCGTTGTCGATCGAGGCCGACGTGACCGGGCTGGACGATGACGACGACGTGGTGCGCCGCATCCGCGGCCAGGTCGCGATCGCCACCACGCCGGGACGCGTGCAGCGGATCCGGCTCAACGGGCCGGGCGGACCGGGCGAGGCGCCGCGCGGCTGCCGGCAGGCGGTGGAGGCGGTGCTCGCGGCGGACGTCGTGCTGCTCGGGCCCGGCTCGTGGTTCACCAGCGTGCTGCCGCACCTGCTCGTGCCCGAGCTGCACGACGCCCTCGTGCGCACGTCGGCGCGCAAGGTGGTCGTGCTCAACCTCGTCCCCCAACCGGGGGAAACCGACGGCTTCTCGCCGGAGCTGCACCTGGACGTGCTGTGCGCGCACGCGCCCGCCCTGCGGGTGGACGCGGTGATCGCGGACGTCGACGCGGTGCCCGTTCCGGACCGGCTGCGCAGGGCCGCCGCAGCTCTCGGCGCTGCGGCGCACCTCGCGCCCATCGCCGTGGCCGGCGCGCCCGACCGGCACGACCCGGCCGCGCTGGCGTCGAGCATCACCCGGGCGTTGGCCGGCCCTGGTGACGAGACCGGAGGGGCGTCGAGTACAACCCTCCAGGAAGACCGGACGAGCAGGGGAGGCGAGGCGCCGTGGCGATGACGTCGGCGGTGAAGGACGAGCTGAGCAGGCTGGCCGTCTCCAAGACCTGCTGCCGCCGCGCGGAGGTCGCCTCGTTGCTGCGGTTCGCGGGCGGCCTGCACATCGTGGGCGGCCGGGTGGTCGTCGAGGCGGAGCTGGACCTGGGTTCGACGGCGCGCCGGCTGCGCCGCGAGATCCACGAGCTGTACGGGCACCAGTCGGACGTGTTCACCATCACGTCCAGCGGGCTGCGCAAGGGCACCCGGTTCGTGGTGCGCGTGGTGAAGGACGGCGAGGGCCTGGCCAGGCAGACGGGGCTGCTCGACCCGCGCGGACGCCCGGTGCGCGGCCTGCCCGCGCCGGTGGTGTCGGGCGGTGTGTGCGACGCGGAGGCGGCGTGGCGCGGCGCGTTCCTGGCGCACGGCTCGCTGACCGAGCCGGGCCGGTCGTCGTCGATGGAGGTGACCTGCCCGGGGCCGGAGGCGGCGCTGGCGCTGGTCGGCGCGGCGCGGCGGATGGGCATCGGCTCGAAGTCGCGCGAGGTGCGCGGCGCGGAGCGCGTGGTGATAAGGGATGGCGACGCCATCGGCGCGATGCTGACCAGGCTCGGCGCGCACGACAGCGTGCTGGCCTGGGAGGAGCGCCGGATGCGCCGCGAGGTGCGTGCGACGGCGAACCGCCTGGCGAACTTCGACGACGCCAACCTGCGGCGCTCGGCCCGCGCCGCCGTCGCCGCCGCCGCCCGCGTGCAGCGGGCGCTGGAGATCCTGGGCGCCGAGGCGCCGGACCACCTGGCCGCCGCGGGAGCCCTTCGGCTGGCCCACCGGCAGGCCTCGCTGGAGGAACTGGGCCAACTCTCCGACCCGCAGATGACGAAGGACGCCGTCGCGGGCCGCATCCGCAGACTCCTGGCGATGGCGGACAAGCGGGCGAAGGAACTGGGCATGCCGGACACCGAGTCCGCCGTGACGGCGGACATGCTCGAAGCCGAGGTCTGACCGGAGGGCTGCCCCGCTAGCGGAGTCCCAGGGCGGCGACGAGCGGGTCGGCCAGGGACCTCACGTAGGTGTCGGTGAGGTGGTTGTCGCGGTAGACGACCACGTTGCCGACCACGGCGGGGCACGTGTCGGCGCGGCAGATCCAGTCGGTCAGGTCGACCACCCGCACGCCCGGCAGACCGGTCGCGGCGTCGGCCAGCGGGTCGGCCGCCGAGCCGACGGCCCGCGCCCGGGGCGTGTCGCAGTCGGCCGGGTCGTCGGGGCGGCGTTCCAGGCAGGGCACGACCGGCCGTGCCGGCCGGGGCAGTTCGCGGATCACGGCGACCGGGATGGCGGCGTCCGACAGCGCGGTGAGCATGGTCCGGTAACCCTCGACCGCGCGGTCGGGCGACTCCCAGGTCCAGTCCAGGTCCGCGCGGTAGGACTCGGGCGACATGGCGGCGGTGACGACCAGGTCGGGCTTCAGGTCGCGGATCAGGTCGAGCTTCTTCAGGTTCTCGTCCGAGCAGACGGTCAGCGGCGTGCCCGCCTCCGACGGCGGCACCGCGGTGAACGGGCAGCCGTTGCGCACGATGACCTTCACCCGCCACCGGCCGGCGCCCTCGTGCCGCACGAACTCGGCCAGGGCGCTGCTGAACTGGGCGGCGTGCGAATCGCCGACGATGACCGCGGTCTTGGTCGCCTCGGGTGCCCCGTACGTGCACGCCGCGGGCTCCGCGGTCATGTCGTAGACGTTGCAATCGCCCGGCAGGTCGCCGAGCGGCCCGTCCTCCCCCGCCACGGCGGGGTCGGGTGCGAGCGGGATGCCGGCCTGCGCGGGCACCGGACGGCTCGGGTCCAGCGCCAGCGCGCCGGGGTGGTCGGCGTCGATCACCGACCTGCCGCGCAACGCCGCCAGCGTCGACTCGGCCGACGCCCACCCGCCCGAAGCGACCGCCACGGTCACCGCGACCATGGCCGCGCCGATCCCGTACGTCACGCGCCTGCGGTTGTGCTTGCGCCGCCGGAACGGGTCCTCGACGAAGTGCTTCGACAACGCGGCCAGCACGAGGCTCAGCGCCGCGGCGAACCCGGCCTGGTACCCGTCCAAGACCTGACGCCCGGTCACCTCGAGCACGAACACGATCACCGGCCAGTGCCACAGGTACAGGCTGTAGGAGATGTCGCCGACGTAGGTCAGCGGGCGCAGGCCGAGGACGCGGGCCAGCGAGTCGTCCCGGGCGACCAGCACCGCCGCCGTGCCGACCGTCGGCAGTGCCGCGATCCAGCCCGGGAACGCCAGGTCCGTGGTGAACCGGAACGCGCTCACCAGCACCGCGGCCACACCGCCCCAGCCCAGCAGCAGACGTGCCGCCGCGCCGAGCCGCAGCCGGTGCAGCACCATCGCGGCCAGGCCGCCGATCCCGAGCTCCCACATCCGGGTCGGCGTCACGAAGTACGCCGCGCCGGGGTCGACCGGCGTGAACCAGACCGAGAACGCGAACGACGCGACCGTGATCACGCCGACCGAGACCGCGGCGTACCGCACCGGCCGTCCACCCCGCCGTGCCGCCAGGGTGGCCGCGACCAGCACCAGCGGGATGACCAGGTAGAACTGCTCCTCGACGGCCAGCGACCAGAAGTGCTGCACCGGTGAGGCCCCGACGCCCGCGTGCCCGTAGTCGTTCGACAGCACGGCCAGCAGCCAGTTCTGCGCGTTGATCGCGGAGAAGAGGACCTCGCGCAGCACGGTCGGCCACCGCGACTCGGGCAGCACGGCGAACACCGCCACCGCGACGGCCAGCAGCACGGCGGTGGCGGCGGGCAGGAGCCTGCGGATCCGCCGCGCGTAGAAGTCGAGCAGCCCGACCCGCCCGGTGCGGCGGACCTCGCCGGTGAGCGTGCCGATGATCAGGAAGCCCGAGAGCACGAAGAAGACGTCGACGCCGACGAAACCGCCGGGCAGCCACTCGGGGCGCAGGTGGTAGCAGATCACCAGGCCGACGGCCAACGCCCGCAGGCCCTGGATGTCGGCCCTGACCGCGGGACGACCGGCGGCGCGGGCGGCCTCGAGAGGCGGTTCGTCGGTCACCAGCGCCACTACCCACCGCCACGAGTCGAACGGAAAAAGCGGCGCAGCTTAACCCGTTCGTGTAACCGTGGCTGTAGCCCGTTCAGAGCAGCGTTACCGCACCGTCGACATTCGGAACGGCCACCCTCCGTCACGCAGCGCGCGTCCTGCGGGCGAGCACCGAGAGTCATAGGCTGGAAGCCGCCGGGCCCGACGCCGAAGCGCGGCGACGACCGCACTCCGGGGTCACGAAGCCCCCGTGACCGAGTTACCCAAAGGTAACAAGCCGGTCGAGCTGGATTTTCTTGTTCGATAAAGAGATCCTGGTGGTCCACGTGACCAGGGACGCAGGCCGGAGGCTAGGCTGGCTCTCGGCTGCCTGGTCAGCCCATGACTGCACGCCCCTGGCGGACAACGCCAGTCGAGTACCGAGGAGACTCACCGTGACGGTTCGCGTAGGTGTCAATGGTTTCGGCCGCATCGGTCGCAACTTCTGGCGCGCCGTTCAGGCCAGCGGGCACGACATCGAGATCGTCGCCTTCAACGACCTCGGTGACGTCAACACCATGGCCCACCTGCTCAAGTACGACTCCATCCTCGGCCGCCTCGACGGTGAGGTGACCGTGACCGACGAGGGCATCGCGGTCGACGGCAAGGTCATCAAGGCCCTGGCCGAGCGCGACCCCGGCAAGCTGCCCTGGAAGGACCTCGGCGTCGACGTCGTCGTGGAGTCGACCGGCTTCTTCACCGACGCCTCGGCCGCGCGCAAGCACGTGGACGAGGGCGGCGCGAAGAAGGTCATCATCTCCGCACCGGCCAAGGGTGAGGACCTCACCGTGGTGCTGGGCGCGAACGACGACCAGTACGACGGTTCGCAGACCGTCATCTCCAACGCCTCGTGCACCACCAACTGCCTGGCCCCGCTGGCCAAGGTGCTGCACGACAGCTTCACCATCGAGCGTGGCCTCATGACCACGATCCACGCCTACACCCAGGACCAGAACCTGCAGGACGCGCCGCACAAGGACCTGCGCCGCGCCCGTGCCGCCGCGCTGAACATCGTGCCCACCAGCACCGGTGCCGCGAAGGCGATCGGCCTGGTCCTGCCGGAGCTGAAGGGCAAGCTCGACGGCTACGCCCTGCGCGTGCCCGTGCCCACCGGCTCGGCCACCGACCTGACCGTCACCGTCGGCCGCGACGTCACCGTGGACGAGGTCAACGCCGCCTACAAGGCCGCCGCGGACGGTGCGCTCAAGGGCTACCTGCGCTACAACACCGACCCGATCGTGTCGGCCGACATCGTCACCGACCCGGCGTCGTGCATCTACGACGCGCCGCTGACCAAGGTCATCGGCAACCAGGTCAAGGTCGTCGGCTGGTACGACAACGAGTGGGGCTACTCCAACCGCCTCGCCGACCTGGTCAACCTCGTCGCCAGCAAGCTCTGAGCGAAGAGACGGATCACTCGCTGTGAAGACTCTCGACGATCTGCTCAGCGAGGGTGTCTCGGGTCGGCGCGTCCTCGTGCGCGCCGACCTGAACGTCCCCCTCGACGGCGACCGGATCACCGACGACGGCCGCGTCCGCGCGTCGGTGCCCACCCTCAAGGCGCTCGTGGACGCGGGCGCCCGCGTGCTGGTCGCCGCGCACCTGGGCCGCCCCAAGGGCGAGCCCGACCCCAAGTTCTCCCTCGCGCCCGTCGCCGTCCGGCTCGGTGAGCTGCTCGGCCTGCCGGTCGAGATCGGCACCGAGGCCGCCGGTGACGGCACCGTCGTGCTGCTGGAGAACATCCGCTTCGACGCCCGCGAGACCAGCAAGGACGACGCCGAGCGCGCCGCCCTCGCCGACGAGCTGGCCGCCAAGGCCGACGCGTTCGTCTCCGACGGCTTCGGCGTCGTGCACCGCAAGCAGGCGTCGGTCTACGACGTGGCCAAGAAGCTCCCGCACTACGCGGGCGGCCTCGTGCTGGCCGAGGTCGAGGTGCTGCGCAAGCTCACCGACGACCTCCAGCGCCCCTACGTCGTGGTGCTCGGCGGCGCGAAGGTCTCCGACAAGCTCGGCGTCATCGCGAACCTGCTCACCAAGGTCGACCGGCTCCTCGTGGGCGGCGGCATGGCCTACACCTTCCTCAAGGCCCAGGGCCACGAGGTCGGCGGCTCGCTGCTGCAGGAAGACCAGCTCGACCAGGTCCGCGGCTTCCTCGCCGAGGCCGAGAAGCGCGGCGTGGAGCTCGTGCTCCCGGTCGACGTGCTGGCCGCCGTCGACTTCGCGCCCGACGCGCAGTTCGAGGTCGTCGCCACCGACGCCATCCCCGCCGACCGGCAGGGCCTGGACATCGGCCCGGCGACCCGCGAGCTGTTCGCCTCGAAGCTCGCCGACGCGCAGACCGTGTTCTGGAACGGCCCGATGGGCGTGTTCGAGTTCGAGGCCTTCTCCGGCGGCACCCGCGCGGTGGCCGAGGCGCTGGTCAAGAGCGACGCGTTCACCGTGGTCGGCGGCGGCGACTCCGCCGCGGCCGTGCGCGCGCTCGGCCTGCCCGAGGACGGGTTCTCGCACATCTCCACCGGTGGTGGGGCGTCCCTGGAGTACCTGGAGGGCAAGGAACTGCCCGGCGTGTCTGTGTTGGAGGCGTGATGGCTCAGCGTCAGCCCCTCATCGCGGGCAACTGGAAGATGAACCTCAACCACCTCGAGGCCATCGCCCTGGTGCAGAAGATCGCCTTCTCGCTCCCGGAGAAGTACTTCGCCAAGGTCGAGGTCGCGGTGCTGCCCCCGTTCGTCGACATCCGGTCGATCCAGACCCTCGTCGACGGCGACAAGCTGCTGCTCAAGTACGGCGCGCAGGACCTGTCGCCGCACGACTCGGGCGCCTACACCGGCGACGTGTCCGGCCCGATGCTGGCCAAGCTCGGCTGCTCCTACGTCACCGTGGGCCACTCCGAGCGGCGCGAGTACCACAACGAGGACGACGGAGTCGTCAACAAGAAGGTCAAGGCGGCGCTCAAGCACGGCGTCACGCCCATCTTCTGCCTCGGCGAGCAGCTGGACGTCCGCGAGGCCGGCGGGCACGTCGAGCACTGCACCGAGCAGCTCGTCGCGGGCCTGAAGGGCCTCACCGCCGAGCAGGTGCGCGACGTCGTCGTCGCCTACGAGCCGGTGTGGGCGATCGGCACCGGCAAGGTCGCCTCGTCGGCCGACGCGCAGGAGGTGTGCGCCGCCATTCGGGTCAAGCTCGCCGAGCTCTACGGCGAGGACGTCGCTTCGGCCGTTCGAGTGCTTTACGGCGGCTCGGTCAAGTCCGGCAACATCGCGGAGTTGATCGCTCAGAAGGACGTCGACGGCGCCCTTGTCGGTGGTGCGAGCCTGGATGCGGACGAGTTCGCGAAGCTGTGTGCACTCGCCGCGGGCGGCCCTCTACCCTGATGTGATTGACACACTCTCCACCCGCGGTGGTCCACGGTCGGCAGTCGACCGGGTACTCTGTGGCGTCACCTGCCTGACAGCGAGGAAGAAATGATCCTGTTCCTGCAGATCCTGCTGCTCGTCTCCAGCCTGCTGCTGATCCTGCTCGTGCTGCTGCACCGCGGGCGTGGTGGCGGTCTGTCCTCGTTGTTCGGCGGCGGCATGCAGTCGAGCCTGTCCGGTTCCAGCGTGGTGGAGAAGAACCTCGACCGCCTGACGTTGTTCGTCGGCGCGGTCTGGGTCATCGCCATCGTGGGCATCGGGCTGCTGATGAAGGTCAACTGACACAGGTCGGTGGACGCCGACGACGTCGGCCGACGCGGACACAGGGAAACCACGTGGTGGGGGTGTGAGGGTCGATGGCTGGTGGTAACGCGATTCGCGGTACCCGCGTCGGCGCAGGCCCGATGGGCGAATCGGAGCGCGGCGAGTCCGCGCCCCGACGTCGGGTGTCGTACTGGTGCGCGAACGCGCACGAGTCTCGGCCGTCGTTCGCGGTCGAAGCCGAGATCCCGGAGAACTGGGACTGCCCCCGGTGCGGTCTGCCGGCCGGGCGCGACGAGCAGGCACCTCCTGCTCCGCCGCGCAACGAGCCGTACAAGACGCACCTGGCGTACGTGAAGGAGCGGCGCTCCGACGCGGACGGTGAGGCGATCCTCGAAGAGGCGCTCACCAAGCTGCGCAAGCAGCGCGAAGAGCCCTAGCCAGGCTCAGGCGAGAACGGCACGACGGCCCCGGTGGGACTTCCCCGCCGGGGCCTTCGTCGTCTTCGGGCCGTCATCGTCTTCGGGCCCGCTCAGGTTTGCCCTGTTCAGGCCCGGTTCGCCTCAGGTCCCGCTCGACTCAGGACCGCTTGGTGAACAGGCCGGCGAACTGGCGCCGGACCATGATCGCGCCCACGAGCAGGAAGAACACCAGGATCACCAGGGTGGACGTCGTGCCGCCGGTCGAGCTGGTCAACGCCACGTCCACGCTCCCGACCAGCACCACACCGCAGTCGGCGCGGATCACGTGGCGACCCGGCTGGATCGTGGTGAACTCGACCCTGGTGCTGAACGTGCCCGAGCCGTCCGCCTTCGCCGCGCCGACGGCCTCGCCCAGCGCGCTGAGCCGCACCGACGACCCCGGGTCACAGCCCGTGCCGGTGGCCGTCAACGGATCACCCGGCTGGATGTTGTCCTTGTCCAACGTCAGCGCGCCGTCACCGTCGAACGGCCTCGTGGTGGCGGTCGTGGTCGGCGCGGAGCTGTCCGTCGTGGTTGTCGTCGTCGCGGTTGTCGTGGTCGTCGTCGGCCGGGTGGTCGTGGTCGTCGGACGCGTGGTGGTCGTCGTGGTCACCGGGGGAGCGGTCGTCGTCGTGACCGGCGGCGGGGTCGTGGTCGTGGTCGGCCTCGCGGTCACCGTGAAGCTGTCCGTCGGGTTCGACGTCGCCGCGCACTGCGGGCGCGCCGTGACCCGGTGCGTCCCGACGCCCGCGTCCGACGGCACGGTCGCCGTGCCCGAACCCGTGCCGCGACCCGCGTGCCTGCCGCTGCCGATCACCCGCCCGCCGTCCCACAGGATCTGCACGGTGGGGTTCGAGCAGTCCGGGTCGAGGTACACGCCGGTCCAGCTCAGCGTGAACGTGCTGCCCGCCGGACCGGAATCCGGGCTCGCGGTCGCGACGCCCTGCTGCTGCGCCGATACCGGTGCCGCTACGAGCGCCGTAACGCCATATGCCAAGGCACCGAGTAGAGCTAGTGTTCCTGCCGATCGCATGCCGACTCCCGGACCAGTCCGCGACCCCCGATGAGGTGCCCTTGTGAGACGCATTATGAGCAGCGTCGGTTTACTGCTCCTGTGCGGGATCTTCCTCGGCGTCGCCCCGGCCCACGCCGCCGGGGACGCGGTCACCATCGACGCCACGGTGGACGGCACACCGGTCGGCGAGGACGAGTTGCTGCTCGACCCGTCCCGCTCCTCCCTGATCTCCGTGACCGTCCACAACGGAACCGACACGGTCCGGCACATCAAGACGATCCGGCTGTCCGGCACGGCGCTGGCGCTGACGTTCTTCTCCTACGACACGACCGTGCCGTTCGACGTGCCCGCCAAGGAGAGCGTCACGCGCGGGTTCGTGCTCGACCTCGGGCAGCTCGGCGGCCAGGCGACCGGCCTGCTGCCGACCGAGCTGGAAGTGCTCGACACCAACCGCGACGTGCTCGCGTCGATCGGCATGACCGGTGACGTGCGCGGGTCGCTGTGGTCGGTCTACGGGGTGTTCGGGCTGGCCTTGTTCGGGCTGACCCTGCTGGCGTGGGCGGGCGCGCTGTTCGCGCTGGCCCGCCGGCGGCTGCCCGCGAACCGGTGGCAGCGGGCGATGCGGTTCCTGCCCGCCGGCGTCGGCACCGGGCTCGTCGCGGTGATCTCGCTGTCCGTGCTGCGGATCATGGCGCCGTCACCGGCCGCGGAGATCCCGTTCGTGCTGGGCGCGGCGGCGGTCGCGTTCGCCCTGGGCTACCTGACACCGCACCCGGACGCGGACGACCTGGCCCCGGTCGGTCCGGGCGGTCCGATCGACCCGGAGAGCACGCAGCGCATCACGCGGCCGTTGCCGGGCGGTGCGGCGTGACGGTGTCGGCGAACGTCGTCGCGGCGCTGCCGCAGTACGAGCTCGGCGCGGAGGTCGGGCGCGGCGGGATGGGGGTCGTGTACGCGGCCGTGCACCGGCCGTTGGGGCGGGCGGTGGCGGTGAAGCGGCTGCCCGGTGTGCTCGCGTCGGACGAGCGGATGAGCGCCCGGTTCGCGCACGAGGCGCGGCTGCTGGCGCGGCTCGACCACCCGCACATCGTGCCCGTGTACGACTACGTCCAGGACCGCGGCGAGCACCTGCTGGTGATGGAGAAGCTCGACGGTGGCACCGTGTGGTCGAAGTTCACCGGTTCGGGTGTCACGCCCGCTTCGTCGTGCGCCATCGGTCTGGCGATGCTGTCCGGTCTGCACGCGGCGCACGGGGCCGGGGTGCTGCACCTGGACGTGAAGCCGAAGAACCTGCTCTTCACCGCCGGTGGGGTCCTCAAGGTCGCCGATTTCGGGATCTCGCAGGTGGTGAGCGAGGGTGCGACGCTCGTGACGCACGGCGGGCAGGTGCTCGGCACGCCCGCGTACCTGTCGCCGGAACAGGCGCTGGGCAACCCGCTCAGCCCGGCGGCCGACGTCTACGGTGCGGCGACGGTGCTGTACGAGCTGCTCAGCGGCCGGCTGCCGTTCGACAGCGGTGGTGGGGCGTTGGCGATGATCCAGCGTCACGTCTACCAGCAGCCCCGCCCCCTGATCGAGGTACCTGATCCACTCGCCCGGGTGATCATGCGGGGGATCGAACGCGACCCGCAGGCCCGGTACCGCAACGCGGAGACGTTCGCGGTGGACCTGGCGGGCGCGGCGGCGGAGGTCTTCGGCCGGGACTGGCTGCTGCGCCTCGGCGAACCGGTCCACCTGAGCCCGCAGGTCGCCGCCGCGAGCACTCGTCCCGCGACCGGTTCCGCCGTGCCGCGGGAGACCCTCGACATGCCCGTTCGGGCGACGCTCGTGGACGCCCCGTCGACCCCCGCGCGGCTGGGCTCGCAGACCCTCGTCCCGGCCGCGCAGGTCCTGGCCGCCACCGCCGCCCCGAAGCCCGCCCGCTGGTTCGCGCTGACCGCCGCCCTCGCCGCGGCCGTGATGATCACCATCCCGTTCGCCCTGCCGGGCCGCGCCCTGCCCGCCCTCGACGTCGACCTGAGCAAGCCGGTCACCGTGGGCCAAGGCAACCCGGCGACCGCGCGCCTCGCCGTGACGGCGGTCGGCATCACCCTGGCCGACGTCCCCGCCTCCCCACCCGCCCCCGCCTCCACGTCCTCCTCCGAACCCGCCTCCACGTCCTCCTCCGAACCCGCCTCCACCCCCTCCTCGCCTGCCACCTCACTGGCGTTCGAGCTGCCGGGCGCGAGCCGGTGGATCGTGGGCGGCGCCGCCGTGGCCACGGTGACGGCCGACGGCCAGTCCACCGACTACTCCCTCCGACCGGTCACGCACCCGATGATCAGCATCATGGGCGCGGGGAGCGCGGTGCTGCTGCTGTTCGCGCTCGCGTACCTGGAGTCGATCCTGCGGTCCCTGCGGCGGGGTCGGGCGGGGACGGCGGCGGTGGTCGCGTCTGCGCCGTTGGGCTTCGCTCTCGGCGTGGCCGTGTGGCTCCTGCCGTCCGTGCTGCTGCGCCACACGCCTGACTTGTGGCCGGCGCTCGTGTGCGGCGGGCTGGGCGTGGCGGCGGCACTGTGCACGGCCGTAGCCACCCGACGGTCAGCTCTCCGCTGACGGCTACGCGCACGGTCAGCCCACCACTCTGGTGGCCGCACGCACGGCCAGCCCTCGACTCTGCTGCTGGCCGCGTACGGCCAGCCCTTCGCGCCGACGGCCACATGCACGGCCAGCTCTCCGCGCCGACGGCCACATGCACGGCCAGCTCTCCGCGCCGACGGCCGTGTGCGCCGACCGGCTGCACGTGCGCCACTGGCCGCTGCTACCACTCGACCGGTGCCGGCATGCGATCGCTGCCAGCGCCGACATCTGCCAGCGCCGACATCTGCCAGCGCCGACATCTGCCAGCGCCGACATCTGCCACCGGCGGCCGCTGGCACCGACAGGCTTCGGGTCAGGCGGCTGTCTGGGCGGCGGGCGCAGGTTCGGGCGGGTGTGTGCGGGCGCTCGATGCCTGCGAGTGTGGCGGCAGGCTGATCGTGCGGCGGGCGGTCGTGGGTTGCCGGTGAGCCGGTGTTCGGGCAGCGCTGCCGGCAGCTGTGCGGCGGCAAGCGTGATGCCCGGCGGGCCATCGGGTGCCGACTGCTGGCGGCGGTGGGTGAGGTGGGGTGGGGGTTGGGTGTTGCTTCGGTGCGGTTTCTTCTTGGGTGGCTCCTTCCTCGTGTTCCTTACCTCGTGCTCCCTCCTCGGGCTCCTTCGTCGTGCTCGTGCTCCGTTGTCCGTCGTCCGTCCGCTGCTCGCGGCGCGCTCCCCTCCTGTGCGCCGCGAGGTCCGGACGGGCCGGGGGTTGGTCGGCGGCCTCGTTGTTTCAACCGACGTTCGAGATCGACGATAACAGTGTTTCGTTTGATGATTCCAGAATGATCACCCATTAGCGTGACGGGCGGAATCAGGGCTTGAGGGTCCTGACCAGGGGAAACGTCACCCTCACCGTGAAGCCGCCGCTGTCCGTCGGCCCCGCCTCCAGCTCACCGTTCAACAACGCCGCACGCTCCCTCAGCCCCACCAACCCATGACCACCGCTGGGCAACGCCGCCCCGTCCACCGACCCGACCGCACCCTCCGGCGCCTCGTTGCGCACCTCCACGCGCAGCTGATCGGCATCGGCCACCACCGACACGGCCGTCGCCGCACCGCACGCGTGCTTCCGCACGTTCGTCAACGCCTCCTGCACCACCCGGTACGCCGCGCCCGACACCGGAGCCGGCAGATCGGCCATCGGGCCCCGCACGGTCAACGTCGCCGGAATCCCCGCCGCACCCACCAGCTGCGCCAAATCCTCGACCCGGGGCTGCGGCGAGTCCTCGCCGCTCGTCGTCCGCAGCACGCTGACCAGCTGCCGCAGCTCGTCCAACGTCCTCGTGCTCAACATCCGGATCGTCCCGGCGACCTGCTTCGCGTTCGGGTCGGCCGCCGCCATCCGCAGCGCACCCGCCTGCATCGCGATCAAGCTCACCTGGTGCGACACGACGTCGTGCATCTCCCGCGCCAACCTGGCCCGCTCGTCCGCCCGCACCGCGTGCGCGTGCAGCATCCGCTCCCGCTCCCGGCTCGCGGCCAGCTCGGCGATCCGCGCCGACAACTCCTCCCGCGCGTGCGCCAGCAACCCGATCGCGATCGGCATCCCCGCCACGATGCACCCGTAGATGGCGTTGTGGACGTGCGTCTTCCAGTCCAACGCCGCGAACTCGGCCGGCGGCCACACGAAGAACCGGCTCAGCCACACCAGCGCCGCGCCGATGTAGGTCTGCTTCGACAGCAGCTGCTGCCGCGCCAACGTCCCCAGCGCGATCATCGCCGCCAACTGCGCCCACCCGGCCAGGAACCCGGGCACGGTGATCAGCACGACCAGGAACGGGAACCGCCGGCGCAGCGCCACCGCCGCCACCGACACGACCGACAGCACGTAGTTGTACGGCTCGGCCTCGGGCACGACCCGCAGCCACACGTCCAGCGCCGCGATGCCGACGGCCGCCGCGTCGAACGCGAGCTGCCGGTGCCGGCCGAGCACGCGGGAGAGGAACCGCCCGAGCGCCCCGAGGCGGGCAGCACGCCGCACCCGCTCGGTCGCGACGCCGTTGACCCGACCGCTCGGCAGTCTTTCGACAGCGTTGCCGGCCAGGGTTCGACCTCCTGTGTCAGCTGTCCGCCGGTCCTCACCGTACTGCGCTGTCATCACGCTTGGCATGACCCGCCTTTCCGCCCCCGACCCGCTCGAACGACCCGCTCACCCTTCGAGATGCTGTGATTACCCGAACGGGACGCCCGACGCCGCACAAAATTGCGAGCGCGAACGTCCGGTGAGCGGACAACGTGCGTGAAGACGGCCCGCGAGTGCGCCAAATCACCCCGAGAACGCCGCTGCCGCCGTCGCCCGGAACGGACGACGGCGGCAGCGGAGGGGGTGGGTTCAGGCCGACGGCGGGGTGGTCGGCGCCTTCGCGGCGGCGGCCGTGTCGAGCAGCCACAGCGTGCGCTGCCGACCACGGGCGCCCGCGGCCGGCAGTTGGGCTTCGTCGGCGCCGGTCAGGCCGAGGGCCACGGCCTCGCCCTTCGCCGCACCCGTCGTCATCAGCCACACCTCGCGCGCCGCGCGGATGGCGGGCAGGGTGAGGCTCACCCGGGTCGGCGGCGGCTTGGGGCAGTCGCGCACCGCGACGACGGCGCGCTCCCGCTCCACCACCGCGGGCGACTCCGGGAAGATGGACGCCACGTGCCCCTCCTCCCCGACACCGAGCAGGCACACGTCGAACGACGGCACGGCACCGTCCGGGCCCGCCGCGGCGGCGAGCACGGCGGCGTACGCCTCGGCGGCGGCCTCCGGATCGTCGCCGAACCGCCCGTCGGACGGCTCCATCACGTGCACGCGCGAAGCCGGCACCGGCACGTGGTCCAGCAACGCCTCCCGCGCCTGCGTCTCGTTGCGGTCGGGGTGCCCGGCGGGCAGGAACCGCTCGTCGCCCCAGTACAGGTCGACCCGGGTCCAGTCCACCGCGTCGCGGGCGGGCGTGGTGCGCAGCTGCTCCAGCACCGCGATGCCGGTCCGGCCGCCGGTCAGCACCAACGACGCCGACCCGCGCGCGGTCTGCGCGTCCACCAGGCTGGTGACCAGGCGGGCGGCCGCGGCGGCGGCCAGCAGGTCGCCGTCACGGTGCACCACCACCTCGGGCCGGCTCACGAGCCCGCCTTCGCCTTCGCCGCCTTGGGCGCGGCCTTCGCGGCGGCCTTGGGAGCGGCCTTGCCACCGGAGGACTTCGGCGCCGCGGTCTTGGCGGCGGCGGTCTTCGCCGGCGCCTTCGCGGGCCTGCCGTCCACCTTGCCGTCCACCTTCGAGCCCGCCTTCGAGTCCGCCGAAGCCGCGACCTCCGCCGAAGCGCCGGCGGGCCGGGTGTCGGCCCCCGCGCCCGGACCGCCGTCCGACTTCGCCTTGGCGGCCCCGGACGCGGGACCGGACGCGGCCCCGGACCCGGCCCGCGCGGGCTTGCGCGCCGCGGCGGTGGCCTTCGGCGCGGTCCGACCGCGCACGACCTTGCCCAGCGACCGCAACGCCGCCTCGTACACCTCGTCCGGGTCGAGCCGGCGCAGCTCCTCGGCCAGGCAGTCCCGCACCTGGCGGCGCTGCAGCGCGACCCGCCGCTCCGGCTGGCCGGGCTGGGTCAGCGTGCCCACCTTGCCGTCCGGGCGCGACAGCTCGACCAGCCCGGACCGGCGCTCCAGCCGCACGTCGACGATGCCCTCGCCGCGACTGGCCTTCACCCGCTTCACCGGCACCCGCAGGCACCCGGCGAGCCACGCGGCCAGCAGGTCGGTCGACGGCGAGTCGCTCTCGCCGCTCACCTCGGCCTCGGTGACCTTCTCGTGCGGCGGCAGGTCGAACGCCGACGCGAGCATCGCCCGCCACAGCGTCAGCCGCGTCCACGCCAGGTCCGTGTCGCCGGGCCGGTAGCCCGTCCGGCGCTGCTCCAACGCCCGGATCGGGTTCTTCTCCGCCGCCGCGTCGGTGATCCGGCGCTGCGCGAGCTGCCCGATGGGGTCCTCGGCGGGCACGGCGGGCGCCTCGTTCGGCCACCACGCCACCACCGGGGTGTCCGGCAGCAGCAGCGGCACGACGCACGAAGCGCCCTCGTTGGCCAGCTCGCCGTACAGGCGCAGCACGATGACCTCGGACGCGCCCGCGTCACCGCCGACGCGGATCTGCGCGTCGAGCCGGGGCGCGGCCTTGCGCGCGCCGCGCGCCACCACGATCACCCGGCAGGGGTGCTCGCGGCTGGCGTCGTTGGCCGCGTCGATGGCGTCCTCGGTCTTGGTGCCGTCGTCGGTCACGATGACCAGCGTCAGCACCCGGCCGAGGGTGACCGCGCCGCCTTCCTCGCGCAGCCGCACGAGCTTGGTGTTGACCTGCGACGTGGTGGTCGAGGGCAGGTCGATGATCACGGACGCCTCCAGTGCCTGCCGGTGCGGGCCAGCATCTCGTCCGCCGACGCCGGTCCCCAGGTGCCTGCCTTGTACTTCTCCGGCGCGCCGGTGGCGCTCCAGTGCTTGATCACGGGGTCCAGGATCTCCCAGGACAGCTCGACCTCGTCGTTCTTCGGGAACAGCGACGGCTCGCCGAGCAGCACGTCCAGCAGCAGCCGCTCGTAGGCCTCCGGCGAGGACTCGGTGAACGCGTGGCCGTAGCCGAAGTCCATCGTGACGTCGCGGACCTCCATCGAGTTGCCCGGCACCTTGGAGCCGAACCGGATGGTCACGCCCTCGTCCGGCTGCACGCGCACCACCAGGGCGTTCTGCCCCAGCTCCTCGGTGGCGGTGTCGTCGAACGGCAGGTGCGGCGCGCGCTTGAACACCACGGCCACCTCGGTGACGCGGCGGCCGAGGCGCTTGCCGGTGCGCAGGTAGAACGGCACGCCCGCCCAGCGGCGGGTGTTCACCTCGCAGGTGATGGCCGCGTAGGTCTCGGTGACCGAGTCCTTCGCGAACCCGCCTTCCTCCAGCAGCCCGAGCACCTTCTGCCCGCCCTGCCAGCCACCGGTGTACTGGCCGCGGGCGGTGGTCTCGTCGAACGGCCCGATCGAGCGGGTCGCCGAGAGCACCTTGACCTTCTCCGCGCGCAGGTCGCTCGGCCGGAACGACACCGGCTCCTCCATCGCGGTCAGCGCGAGCAGCTGGAGCAGGTGGTTCTGGATCACGTCCCGGGCCGCGCCGATGCCGTCGTAGTAGCCCGCGCGACCGCCGAGGCCGATGTCCTCGGCCATGGTGATCTGCACGTGGTCGACGTAGTTGGCGTTCCAGATGGGCTCGTAGAGCTGGTTGGCGAAGCGCAGCGCCAGGATGTTCTGCACCGTCTCCTTGCCGAGGTAGTGGTCGATGCGGAACACCGACTCCTCGGGGAAGACGTCGTTGACGGTCTTGTTGAGCTGCTTGGCGCTGGCCAGGTCGTGGCCGAACGGCTTCTCGATGACCACCCGGCGCCACTGGTCGGGGCTGTCGGTCGGCGGCGTGGCCAGGCCCGCGCGCTTGAGCTGGTTGACCACCGTGGTGAACGCGCTGGGCGGCACCGACAGGTAGAACGCGTGGTTGCCGCCCGTGCCGCGCTCCCGGTCCAGGTCGGCGAGCGTCGCGGCGAGCGAGTCGAACGCCGCGTCGTCGTCGAAGGTGCCCTGCACGAACCGGATGCCCTCGGCGAGCTGGTTCCAGACCTCCTGCCGGAACGGCGTGCGTGCGTGCTCCTTGACGGCGTCGTGCACGACCTGCATGAAGTCCTGGTCGGCCCAGTCGCGGCGGGCGAAGCCGACGAGCGCGAAGCCCGGCGGCAGCAGGCCGCGGTTGGCCAGGTCGTAGATGGCGGGCATGAGCTTCTTGCGCGACAGGTCGCCCGTCACGCCGAAGATCACCAGGCCGGACGGCCCGGCGATGCGCGGGAGCCGCTTGTCCCGCGGGTCGCGCAACGGGTTGCGCTTGGTCGGCGCACTCACGAACCGTCCTCCTGGATTGCCTCGACGAGCTGCGCGAGCCCGGCGACGCGGTCGGTCAGGTGCAGCCGCAGCACCGGGCGCCCGCGCTCGGCGAGCACCTGGCCGTCGCCCAGCGCCTGGGCCAGCTGCAACGTGCTGAGGTCGTACGGCCGGTCCGGCACGTCCAGCTTCGTCTCGGACTCGCCGGTCAGCTGCAGGAACACGCCGTTCTGGTGACCGCCCTTGTGGTACTGGCCGGTCGAGTGCAGGAACCGCGGTCCCCACCCGAAGGTGGTCTGCAGGTGTGAACGCTGCGCCAACTCCGGGCGAACGAGGGCGAACGACGCGTCGTCGACCCGGTCGAGGTAGGCCTGCACGGACAGGTAGCCGTGCTCGGGCGCGGCGGCGACCAGCGCCTTCAGCGCCTCGGCGACCGTCTTCACGTCCGCCGGCAGCCAGCCCTCGCTGGGGTAGGCCTCGATCGGACCGTCCACGAAGGCCGGCTCGACCGTCGACGCGGCGGGGGAGTCCAGCAGGGACCGGGCCGCCTTCTTCGCCGCCTCCACGTCGGGCTGGTCGAACGGGTTGATCTCCAGCACCCGGCCCACCAGCGCGGTCGCGTACTCCCACACCAGGAACTGCGCGCCGAGCGAGCCCTCGACCGACAGCGTGGACGAGCCGGTGGCCGGTCCGATCGCGACGGTCGTGGCGTCGGAGCGGGCGTCCACGAAACCGGGCGCGCCCGGGCCCTCGACCACCACGGGCAGCAGGCCGGTGCCGTTCTTGCCGGTCGACTCGGCGATCAGCTGCTCAGCCCAGTCGCCGAACCCGGCGATGCCCGAGCCGGTGTCGGCGAGCACGACCTTCTCCGCGCCGTGCGCGTGCGCCACCGCGAACGTCGCCGCCAGCACCACCGCCGGGTTGTCCGGCGAGTCGGCCGACACCAGCGGCGCGGCGGAGGCGGCCTCGTCGAGCAGCTTGCCGACGTCCGCCCCCGCCAGCCCGGAGGGCACCAGGCCGAACGCGGTCAGCGCCGAGTACCGGCCGCCGACGTGCGGGTCGGCCAGGAACACCTTGCGGTAGCCCGCTTCCCGCGACGCCGCCTCCAGCGGCGAGCCCGGGTCGGTCACCACGACGATCCGCGACGCCGCGTCGATGCCCGCCGCGGCGAACGCGGCCTCGAAGATCCGCCGGTGGCTGTCGGTCTCCACGGTGCCGCCCGACTTGGACGACACCACCACGACCGTGCGCTTCAGGTCGCCCGCGAGCGCCTCGGCCACCTGGCCGGGGTCGGTGGTGTCGAGCACCACCAGCGGCACGCCTGCCGTGCCCGTGATCACCTCGGGCGCGAGCGACGAGCCGCCCATGCCGGCGAGGACCACGCGGTCCACGCCTTCGGCGAGCAGCTCGTCGCGCAACGCGGTGATCTCCGCGACCAGCGGGCGGGACGTCTCGTGCAGCGTCGTCCACGCCAGGCGGATCGACGCCTCGGGCTCCGCGTCGGCGCCCCACAGGGTGGCGTCCCCCGCGGTGAGCCTGCTCGGAGCCGAATCCCGGACCAGGTCGCCCACGACGGTGTCGACCTGGTTCTGGTTCGGCGTGCGGACGATCTCCACGGAGATCACCTCGGTCATGTCAGTCCTGTCCCGTTCTCGGCTCTCAGGCCTTGGCCTGGTTCAGCTGTCCGGTCACCGTGTCGAGCAGTTCGGCCCACGACTTCTCGAACTTGTCGACGCCCTCGGTCTCCAGCACGACGAACACGTCGTCCAGGTCGATGCCGACCTCGACCAGCCCGTCGAAGACCTCCTGCGCCTGCGCCGCGCGGCCGGTGACCGCGTCGCCCTCGATCTTGCCGTGGTCGGCGACCGCGTGCAGGGTCTTCTCCGGCATCGTGTTGACCGTGTCGGCCACCACGAGCTGGTCCACGTACCGGGTGTCGGAGTACTGCGGGTCCTTCACGCCGGTGGACGCCCACAGCGGACGCTGCGCGCGGGCGCCCGCGGCGGCCAGCGCCTCCCAGCGCTCGCCGCGGAACGTCTCCTCGTACGCCGCGTAGGCCAGCACCGCGTTCGCGATGGCCGCCTTGCCGCGCAGCGCGGCCGCCGCCGGGGTGTCCAGCGCGTCGAGCCGCTTGTCGATCTCGCTGTCCACCCGGGACACGAAGAACGACGCCACGGAGTGGATGCCGCGCAGATCGTGCCCGTTGGCCTTGGCCTGCTCCAGGCCCGCGACGAACGCCTCCATCACGTGCCGGTAGCGCTCCACGGAGAAGATCAGCGTCACGTTCACGCTGATGCCCTCGGCGAGCACCCGGGTGATCGCGGGCAGGCCCTCGACCGTGGCCGGGATCTTCACCAGCAGGTTCGGCCGGTCGACGGCCTTGGCCAGGTCGAGCGCCTCGGCGACGGTGGCCTCGGTGTCGTTGGCCAGCCGCGGGTCGACCTCGATCGACACGCGGCCGTCGACGCCGTCGGTGGCGGTGTAAATGTCGCGGAACAGGTCGCACGCGTTGCGCACGTCCGTGGTGGTGATCTCGCGGACGGCGGCGTCGGTGTCGGCGCCGCGCGCAGCCAGCTCGCGTACCTGCTCGTCGTAGGCCGAGCCCTTGGACAGGGCGGCGGCGAAGATCGTCGGGTTGGTGGTCACGCCCACCACGTGCCGCTCGGCGACCAGGCCGGCGAGGTTGCCGGAGTCCAGCCGCTCGCGGGACAGGTCGTCCAGCCAGATCGACACGCCCGCGTCGCTGAGCGCGGCCAGCGGATTGGTGCTCATCTCGTCAACTCCCCTGAAGTCTCTTACTTGGTCCGGGCCAGCGAGCGGCGGGCCGCCGCGACGACGTTCTCCGTCGTGAACCCGAACTCGCGGAACAGCGTCTGGTAGTCCGCCGAGGCGCCGAAGTGCTCGATGGACACGATCTCGCCGGTGTCGCCCGCGAACCGGTGCCACGGCTGGGCGATGCCCGCCTCGACCACCACGCGCGCCTTCACCGACGACGGCAGCACCTGCTCCTGGTAGCTCTTGTCCTGCGCGTCGAACCACTCGACGCTCGGCATGGACACCACCCGGGTGGCGACGCCCTCGGCCTCGAAGACCTTGCGGGCCTCGACCGCGATCTGCAGCTCCGAGCCGGTCGCGATGAGGATCAGCTCCGGCTCGCCGTCGCCCTCCAGCACGTAGCCGCCGCGCGCGACGCCCTCGGCGGCCCTCTCCTTGGTGCCCTTGAGCACGGGGATGTTCTGGCGGGTCAGCGCCAGCCCCACCGGGCCGGTCTGCTCCAGCGTCGCCTTCCAGGCGGCGGCGGTCTCGTTCGCGTCACCGGGCCGCAGCACGGCGAGGCCCGGGATGGCGCGCAGCGCCGCGAGGTGCTCGATCGGCTGGTGCGTCGGACCGTCCTCGCCCAGGCCGATGGAGTCGTGCGTCCAGACGTACGTGACCGCGGCCTGCATGATCGCGGCCAACCGGACGGCCGGGCGCATGTAGTCGCTGAACACCAGGAACGTGCCGCCGTACGGGCGGGTCGGGCCGTGCAGCGCGATGCCGTTGAGGATCGAGCCCATGGCGTGCTCGCGGACACCGAAGTGCAGCGTGCGGCCGTACGGGTTGGCCGACCACATCTTGGTGGAGATCGTCTCGGGGCCGAAGGAGTCCGCGCCCTTGATCGTGGTCAGGTTGGACTCGGCCAGGTCGGCCGAGCCGCCCCACAGCTCCGGCAGCACCGGGCCGAGGGCGGACAGCACCTGGCCGGACGCCTTGCGGGTAGGCACGCCCTTGGCGTCGGGCTCCCACGACGGCAGCGCGTCCGCCCAGCCCTCCGGCAGCCGGCGGGCGACCAGGCGGTCCAGCAGCGCCTTGCGCTCCGGGTTCGCCTGCGCCCACGCGTCGAACGACTTCTGCCACTCGGACTTGGCGGCCTCGCCGCGCTTGACCACCGAACGCGTGTGCTCCAGCACCTCGTCGGAGACCTCGAACGTCTGCTCCGGGTCGAAGCCCAGGATGCGCTTGACCTCGGCGACCTCGTCCGCGCCCAGGGCCGCGCCGTGCGCCGCGCCGGTGTTCTGCTTGTTCGGCGCCGGGAAGCCGATGATCGTGCGCAGCAGGATGAACGACGGGCGCTCGGTCTCCGCCTTGGCGTTCTCCAGGGCCTCGAGGATGCCCGTCACGTTCTCGCCGCCCTCGACGACCTGCACGTGCCAGCCGTAGGCCTCGTAGCGCTTCGCGGTGTCCTCGGACAGCGCGATCGTCGTGTCGTCCTCGATCGAGATCTTGTTGTCGTCGTAGATCACGGTCAGGTTGCCCAGCTTCTGGGTGCCCGCCAGCGACGACGCCTCGGACGTGACGCCCTCCTCGATGTCGCCGTCGGAGGCGATCACGAAGATGTGGTGGTCGAACGGGCTCTCGCCGACCGGCGCGTCCGGGTCGTACAGGCCGCGCTCGCGGCGGGCGGCCATCGCCATGCCGACCGCGTTCGCCAGGCCCTGGCCCAGCGGGCCGGTCGTGGTCTCGACGCCGCGCGTGTGGCCGACCTCGGGGTGGCCCGGGGTCTGCGAGCCCCACGTGCGCAGCGCCTTGAGGTCGTCCAGCTCCAGGCCGTAGCCGTTGAGGAACAGCTGGACGTACAGCGTCAGGCTGGAGTGGCCCGCGCTGAGCACGAACCGGTCGCGGCCGATCCAGTCGGCGTCGGCCGGGTCGTGCCGCATGACCCGCTGGAACAGCGTGTACGCGAGCGGCGCGAGGCTCATGGCGGTGCCGGGGTGGCCGTTGCCGACCTTCTGCACGGCGTCCGCGGCCAGGACGCGGGCGGTGTCCACCGCGCGCCTGTCCAGGTCGGTCCAATCTTCGGGCAGGTGGGCTTCGGTCAACCGGGCGATGTCATCGGTGACGGACACTGACTTCCAGCTCCAAACTCACTAGGCGGCGGTTGTGACGGCCGGCGTGAACTTAATCGATCCCGTCAGGCCCGATCCGCGGCTACCAAGGTCCGCCGGCCAGCCTAGTCCGACGAACGGACGCACGTGCCACTCACGCTCTGTGGGTGTACGCACAGGCATGGCTGGTGCGTTCAGGGAGTACCCGAAGGGGCTGCTCGGGCAACGCGCGGTTACCATCTGTCCATCCCCTGACCTGACGAGGAGCGCGACGCCATGAGTGCCGTCACCGAGGCTCCGGCGCGGTCGCCCCGGCAGGTCGTCGGCGCGTACGTCGCGCTGACCAAGCCACGGGTGATCGAGCTGCTGCTGATCACCACCATCCCGGCGATGCTCCTGGCCGCCCGCGGCCTGCCGCCGCTGTGGCTGATCGCGTGCACCCTGGCGGGCGGCACCCTGGCCGCGGGCTCGGCGAACGCGCTGAACTGCTACGTCGACGCCGACATCGACTCGGTGATGAAGCGGACCAGCGCCCGGCCGCTGGCGAAGGACGCCATCCCGCCGCGCAACGCGCTGATCTTCGGCATCGTGCTGGGCGTCGTGTCGTTCGGGTTCCTGTGGCTGACCACGAACCTCATGTCGGCCGTGTTCGCGGTGGCCACGATCCTGTTCTACATCTTCGTCTACACCCTGGTGCTCAAGCGCCGGACCTCGCAGAACATCATCTGGGGCGGCATGGCCGGCTGCATGCCGGTGATCATCGGCTGGTCCGCGGTGACCGGCACGGTGGCGTGGCCCGCGCTGGTGATGTTCGGCGTGATCTTCTTCTGGACGCCGCCGCACACGTGGGCGCTCGCGATGAAGTTCAAGGAGGACTACGCGCGGGCCGGCGTGCCGATGCTGCCGGTGGTGGCGACGGCGCAGCAGGTCACGCGCCAGATCGTCATCTACTCGTGGATCACGGTCGCGTGCACGCTGCTGCTGGCGCCGGTGACGTCGTGGATCTACGTCGCGATCGCGGCGGCGTCGGGCGTGTGGTTCGCGGTGTTCGCCCACCGGCTGCACGGCGTCGTGCGGCGCGGCGGGTCGACGAACACGATGAAGTTCTTCCACCTGTCGAACCTGTACCTGATGCTCGTGTTCTGCGGCCTGGCCGTGGACGCGGTGATCGGCCTGCCGGTCCTCGGCTGGCCGTTCTAGGGCGGGTGTGCGGTTTCGTGTGATGCGGTTAGGCCACCTGACCGGCATGTCCATGCCGAGTGATGGCAGAATCTTCCGCCACGGAACCCTTGTGACAGGACGATCGGCCAGTGGGCAGATGATGCAGCTCGGACGTACCAGGCGGTGTCGACGCCACCCCTGCCGGGTTGGCAAGCCCGCTGCTCATGGTGAGGACTGCCGGTACCTCGTACGTCCGACGTCGACCACGGGCGTTCGTGGATTTGCGGCTCAAGGCGTGCCGCACGTGGAGCATCGAGGACGTCCACGGACAGTACGACTACTTCGCGATCACGTGCCAAGCTTCGCCGCTGGAGGTCGTAGGTGCTCACCAAGCTTGAGGTAGACGGGTTCAAGAACCTGGTTGACGTGAAGATTGAGTTTGGGCCATTCACGTGCATTGCAGGTGAGAACGGGACAGGTAAGTCAAACGTTTTCGACGCCATTCATTTCTTGAGTCTGCTGGCGGAGCGCTCACTTCTTGATGCTGCTCAAGAGGTCCGGGGGATCCACGGCGAGCGAACGGGTGACCCCCGTGATCTATTTTGGAACGGCTACGGGGCCGCGAACCCGAAACTCAGGTTCGCTGCAGAGATGATCGTTCCAGGTCAGGTGGAAGACGATTTCGGTCGACCGGCTGAGCCGACAATTACTTTTCTGAGGTACGAGCTCTCTCTCGGCTATCAGGCTCCCAAAGGCTCAGAAAAAATTGGCCGACTGACGCTGCTCGAAGAATCACTTCAGCATATAAACCTTGGTGATGCGCCGAAGCGTCTGCGTTTCCCGCACAACGCGGGACGGTTTCGCCGGGCAATTCTCAAGGGTCATCGGAGCGGAAAAGCCTTCATCTCCACGACGATGGACAGTGGTCAGCCGGTGATTCGTATCCACCAGGACGGTGGTAGTCGTGGCCAGCCCAAGCCTTCGGCTGCGTATCGTGCGCCGGCGACCGTGGTTAGCACCGTGACGAGCGCCGATGATCCGACGATTCTCGCTGCCCGTCGCGAGATGCAGTCCTGGCGTAGACTCGCTCTCGAACCGTCTGCACTCCGGACGTCCGATCGTTACGTGGACCCGCGGGCTATGGACGCAAATGGTCGGCACCTTCCAGGCACCCTGTTCAGGGTTGCGCTAGGTGACGAGTCGACAGATCCGGAAAGTGTGTACGCTCGTGTCACTGGGCGGCTCGCTGATCTCGCAGGTGTCCGGGTGCGTAGCTTGCGTGTGCAAGAGGACGACGCCCGGGAGTTGCTGACGATCCAATTGCGAGAGGCAAGCGGTCTGGAACTCCCGGCACGCAGCTTGTCTGAAGGGACACTTAGGTTCCTTGCTCTGTGTGTTCTGCTGGAAGATCCGACTGTGGTCGGGTTGATCTGCATGGAAGAGCCAGAGAACGGTATTCATCCAGCCAACTTGGGCGCCATGGTTCGCCTGGTCGAGGATCTTGCGGTTGACCCCGCCGTCGAGCCAGGGCTGGACAACCCATTCCGGCAGGTCGTTATTAATACGCATTCTCCGGGTATCGTGCAACTGGTTGATCCGAACGATCTCCTGTTCGCCGACACGGCAATCCGCACGGCATCAGACGGCTCGAAAGCGCATGCGCTAAGGCTGCGCCCCATGGAGAACACTTGGCGAGCCAAGCATGATAATGAGATTCCGGTCACCAAGCTCGACGTCCTGCCCTACCTGACCACGCCCCCAGGAGTGCAGACCAGCATGGAGATCATGTGACTCTCAGCGTCCTGTTTCTCGGCGAAGGAACCAGCGATAGCGGTATTGTGCCGCAGGTAGAGCTTTGTGCCGCACGCCTCGGCATTGAGGTTGCCATCACGGACCCAGACCTTGGTCGACTACCGAATCCTCCAGGGAAGTCTGTTGTCGAAAAGCTGAGGGCCTCGTTGTTGATCGGTGGTCACTACGACCTCGTGATCGTACACCGGGACGCCGATAGGGATGGGCGCGAAGCTCGATTGCGTGAAATTTCGATCGCCTTCAATGATGCTGCGCCGGATATCCTGTTCACCTCCGTGATCCCGATCAGGATGACGGAAGCGTGGCTGCTTACAAATGAATATGAGATCCGGACGGTCGCCGGTAACCCCAGAGGGCGGACGGGGCTGAACCTTCCTAGCCCTGCTCGAGTCGAGTCTGTAGCTGATCCGAAGAAACTCCTGAAGGAGGTGTTGGGAGTTGCATCTGGGCTCACTGGCAGGAAGCTGGCGAAGTTTCATGATCGCTTCTCGCAGCATCGGCGTCAGTTGCTCGAGCGTTTGGATCCAGATGGTCCCATTCAAGAGGTGTCGTCGTGGCGGAATTTCATGACGGATCTTGAAAGCGGATTGATTGCGGCAGTCGACAAGAACGTTGACAACGCGGTGCGTCGTCCGTGATGTCGAAGTGTGGCGTTGTCGATCCACCGCATGGTGGCGCGCGGCGCGGCTGTTCGCAGGCTCTTCCACCTGTCGAACCTGTACCTGATGCTCGTGTTCTGCGGCCTGGCCGTGGACGCGGTGATCGGCCTGCCGGTCCTCGGCTGGCCGTTCTGAGCTTGATGCACTTTCCGCATATTTGCGGATAGCTAGCCTGATCGACATGGCTGTGCAGGGGGATGGGTCGCCACCCGATCGGGGCACGTTCGACAAGGCGACAGTCGATCGCTGGCAGGTGTTCGGCGGCATGGCTGGCGTCGCCGCGCTGCTGCTCTCGGTGGTCGGCGGCATCCAGGACCAGGTCCCGTTGTCGCTGGTGGCGGCCGGTGTCGTCACCCTCGTCGGTGTCTGGCTGCTCTACCGGTGGGGCCGTCGTCCTCGGCAGCAGCTGACCAAGCACTTCGTGGTGCCGGTGCTGCTGACCGTGGTGGGCGCCGCCACGGGCGGTGTGCTCGGCGGCCTGGAACTGCGCCCCACCCCGGGCACCGCCCAACCCGGCGCGACGACGACCACGACCACCACTTCCTCCGAAGCCGCCACCGACGACGCCACCACGACCCGCGCCGCGGCAGGGCCGACCACGACCGCGACCTCCGCCGCCCCGGTCGGAACGACGGACGGGGTGTTCCGGTCCGGCCCGGTGAAGCTCACCTCCGGTTACTACATCGACCTCGACTTCAAGGGCGACAACGGCGGGGTGACCGAGAAGGACTCGCCCAAGAGCGACCTCCAGTACATCTCCGGGCTCTACGCGGACAAGATCGCCGCCGTCGCCGCCCCGCCCTCCCTCGCGGACTGCAGGGCCGCGACGGCGCTGGACACCTACATCGACTCCAAGGCGGTGCAGGAAGGATCGGCCTTCTGTGTGCAGACGTCGGAGGGGCGCTGGGCAGGCCTGGTCGTGAAGGCGGTCGAGGACTACAAGCTCCTGGATTTCGACCTGGTCGTGTGGGACAAGCAGCCCTAGGACACCGCCGACAGCAGCTCGTTCACCGTCGGGTCGTCCAGCGACTCCACGATGCACGACCACAGCTCCAGGTTCGCCGTGGCCCACCTGGAGTAGGTGGCCGCCGCCTCCGGGTCGTAGAAGTAGTAGCCCTCGTCGTGCTTGCCCCGCTGCTCGCCGACGATCTTGTGCGCCAGCTCCCTGAGCGAGATGCCGTTCTCCTCGAGGTACTTGGGCGCGAGCACCACCGGCGTCACCGGCAGCGCCTTGAACAGCGTGTCCGCGTCGGACAGCGCCTGCGCCTCGAGCGGGATGTCGCGGTGGCGGGTGCGCATCTCGGCCTCCTCGACCACCGCGTCGACCCGCGCCGCGACCTCGTCCGGCACGCCCGCGCGCGCCAGGATGTCCAGCCGCAGCTTCCTGCCGTCCACCGGCAGCGAGTTCCGCCGGACCATGTAGTTGACGTCGTGGACGAGGGCGGCCACCTCGACCAGCGACACGTCCGAGCCGTTGCGCCGGGCGAAGTGGACGGCCTTGTCCCGCACGAAGCTGACGTGGTGCCAGCCGTGGAACTGCAGTTTCGCGGCGAGGTCGCGGCACAGCCGCCACACCTCGCCCTCCACCTCGGAGATCGCCCGCGCCGTGACCGCGTTCGTGACCGTACTCATTGGACCCTCCCGTGCCGGGTGGGCCGATGGTAGGGGCGCGCGAAGATCGTTGGCGCGGGTTAGAGGTTGTTCGTCAGGACCTCCAACCTAGCCTCGACCGGCACGTGCCGGTGGCTGGTCCGGGTGTCGGGGTCGTAGCTGAGGCTCCACGGGCTGACCGCGCGCGACTTGACCAGGAACGTCATGGTGTCGTCGGCGGCCTTCGGGATGCGGTGGAACTCGTGCGCGAGCATCGTGCCCGAGGAGCCCTCGTGGGCCTCGGCGCTGCGCAGCAGGGTGGTGGACACGATCTGCCGGCCTTCGTCGGCCAGGTCCGCGGTGAAGCGCTCGTGCAGGTAGGAGCCCGACACGATGGTGGTGCAGAAGTGGTAGCGGTGGTTGTGGATCGAGTCGGCGTAGCCCGGTCGCCAGTCCCGCTGCGGCTTGTACTCGTGCAGCCAGAACGTGAACGGCTCGGCCGGCTCGTCCCGCAGGCACCACGCGAAGTGGGTCGTCGTCTCGCGGGATCTGGCCACCACGCGCATCTCGTCCTGCGGTGAGAGGGCGCGCAGGTGCCCGCGCAGCCTCTCCCGCAGGCCGGGTCGGCCCGCCCACTCCTGGAAACGCCTCTCGACGTGTCCCCAGTGGTCGACGACAGGGGGGTCGGCCACGGCGATGAGCGTGGCGAGCTCCGCGAGGGCGGAGAACCCGGTGAACTCGGTGAGCACGACTTATCAGCTCCCCAGCTGAGCGGAGGCGGAGAATTCTTTGCGGAATCGGTGGAACTTCTCCTCGAGCGATCGGAACCCGTCGTCGGTGAGCGGGTCGCCGGTGATCTTCTCGAACAGGGCGAGGAAGTCCGCCCGACTGGTGCCCGGCGTGATGACGATGTGGAGCCCTGCCTTGGAATTGCTGATGCGCAGGAACTCGGCGCGTTCCATCCCGTAGATGAACGAGCCCTCCGAGAACCGGACCGTGCGCGGGTAGAGCCGGATCACGCCCGCGCTGGTGTTGCTGTAGAGGGTGAGCCAGACGCTGTCGTCGAAGAGCTCCAGTCGGTCCAACGGCGGGTCGGACACGATCGTCAGGTCGATCCGCGAGCACCGGCCGCGGGCCAGGAACAGCCCCACCAGGCCGATGGAGATCTGCTCGCGCAACCGCGCCGCGATCGCGTCGTAGTCGCCGTCCACGCCCTCGTTGCGCAGCAGGTAACGCGCCCGCCCGCGGATCGCGTCGTCGTCCCGCGGATCGGCCAGGACGGCTCTGAGCTCGCACTCCGTCTGCGACAGCAGCAGCCGGCCGGCCGCGTAGCGCCCCGCGAAGCCGCGGAACACGTACAGCCGCGTGCGCTCCAGGTCCTGCATCATGACCTGGTTGAAGGCCGGATCGGGCCGTGCGGTCGGCTCGAACACGTGAGTGGGGAAGAACTCGCGGTCCAGGGCCCGGTACTCGGCGGCGAGGTCGCGCAGCGCCCGGCGGCTCTCCTCCACGACCGGCGTGACCAACGCCCGTTGCGCGGCCGAACTGGTGATCAACGTCTGCCCGAACCCGACCACGGCGGAGATCAACGTGCCGGTGCCGACCGACGTGAGGAACGTGCGCAGGGCTCCTTGATCCATCGTGCTGGAAATGGCCAGAGCGCTGCCGGAAGTGACGACTAGGCTGAGCAGGAGCAGCCCTGTTCTGGTCCAGAACAATTCCTGTAACAGGTTGCTGCGGATGCCCTTCGGCTCCGCGGACACGGTGTCACCTCCTTGGTGGGCACTCGAACGGCCGAATGCTCTCGGTATGCGATCAAGTGCGCGGAGTTACTGTACGCGCGAGTACGCAACGGCGGAAGCGGTAATTAGTGGCACATTTGCGGATTGTTTCGAAGATCGACGACCGCGCACCGTGATCGGCGTTGGGCCTGCCGGTGGGGCCGCGGCGCGCCGCGCGGGCGTGAACCCTAAGCTCGGCAACCATGCGTACTGTCGGCCGTACGGCCCTGGCTCTCGTCTCCCTGTTGTCCGCCGGTCTGGCGCTGACCGCGTGCACCGCTAGCGACCGGCCGTCCACCCTCACCAACACCCCGCCCGCGACCGCCGCCCAGCCCGAGGCGCAGCAGCCCACCGAGGCCGACTTGCCCGAGCCGAGCGGCCCGCCGTGCGCGGTGGCGCAGTACCAGGTGACCGGCGCGCCGGGGGAGAAGCCGACGATCACCGTCCCGACCGGCTGCACGCCGCAGGACGGCCTGCTGGTCGAGGACCTGACCGAGGGCACCGGCGCGGAGATCAAGCCCGGCTCCACGGCGCAGCTGCACTACGTGCTGGCGACGTTCCGCGACCAGCGCACGCGCGAGTCGTCGTGGGACAACGGCGAGCCGTTCGAGCTGGCGAACATCGGCCAGGCCAACGTGATCCAGGGCTGGAACGAGGGCCTGATCGGGCTCAAGGAGGGTGGTCGCCGGCTGCTCGTCGTGCCGTCGGACAAGGGTTACCCGAACGGCAAGGACGACATCCAGCCCGGCGAGACGCTGATCTTCGTGGTCGACGCGGTGAAGGTCGCCGGCTGAGCGGCGCCCGCCGGGAGCGGCGGAAGGGCGGTCCCGCGTCGGGGCCGCCCTTCCGCGCGTCCGGGCCAGGCGCCGACCGGCACGCGGCGCCCGCCGAGGTCAGGGCAGGAGCAGCAGCTTGCCGGTGGTGCGGCGGGCTTCCAGGTCCTCGTGCGCCCGCCGTGCCTCGGCCAGCGGGTAGCGCCCGCCGATCCGCACGGTCAGCGCACCCTCCACGATGGCGGCGAACAGCTCACCGGCCCGCCACTCCAGCTCCTCGCGGGTGGCCACGTGCGCGCCCAGCGACGGCCGGGTCAGGAACAGCGAACCCGCCTGGTTGAGCCGCTGGGGGTCGAACGGCGGCACCGCGCCGCTCGACGCGCCGAACAGCGCCAGCATGCCGCGCGGCCGCAGGCTGGCCAGGCTCCCGTCGAACGTCGTCCGGCCGACGCCGTCGTAGACCGCCTCGACGCCCACGCCATCGGTCAGCCTCCGCACCTCGGGCGCGAAGTCCACCAGGTCGTACCTGATCACCTCGTCGGCGCCGGCCTCGCGCGCCAACGCCTCCTTGGCCTCGGTGGACACGGTGCCGATCACGCGCGCGCCCCGCGCCTTGGCCAACTGCACCAGCAGCAGCCCCACACCGCCCGCGGCGGCGTGCACGAGCACCGTGTCGCCCTTCTGCACGGGGTACGTGGACGCGACGAGGTAGTGCGCGGTCAGGCCTTGGAGCAGCAGCGCGCCCGCCGTGTCGTCGTCCACCCCTTCGGGCACCGGCACCGCGTCCTTGACCGACACCACGGCCTGCTCCGCGTAGCTGCCGAGGGACTGCGCCCAGGCCACGCGGTCTCCCACCGCGAACCCGGCGACGTCCGGACCGACCGCGCTCACCCGGCCGGCGCCCTCCAGCCCCGGCCCGAACGGCAGGGACAGCGGGTAGCGGCCCTCGCGGTGGTAGCAGTCGATGAAGTTCACCCCGGCGGCGGCCACGTCCACGAGCAGCTCGCCCGCGCCGGGCGAGGGCGCCTCCACGTCGGCGAGCTCCAGCGCTTCCGGCCCGCCGGTCGCGCGCACCACCACTGCCTTGGGCATCGTGCGTCCTCCTGATTGCTCTGTTCGTACGTCAGTACGCCAACCGCCGCGGCGGTCGGTCTGTTCCGCGTCCCGCCGCCGACCCGGCGGAGCGTCTCACCTGCCGAGAGCGACCTTGCGGGCCAGGCCGAGCGGCAACGCGCCCGCGCCCGCGATGGTGTCGTGGAACTCGCGCAACGAGCCGGTGAACTCGGACCGGATGCGCTCGATCTCCAACGCGCCGGTCAGGTACGACGGGGCCTGCGTCGGCCACGCGCAGTACCGGCTGACCTCGCCGGCGGCCGTGCCGGGCGTCAGCGACGCCTTCGTCGTCATGAACTCCTCGGCCTGCTCGACGGTCATGTCGCCGCAGTGCAGCGCGGTGTCCACGATCATCCGCGCGGCGCGGAACAACCGCGCCTCGACGTGCGCCAGCTCCTGCGCCCGAGCCCTGGCCGCGTCGCCGACCACCTCGGCGGTGAAGTAGCCCTGCTCGCGCAGCAGCTTCTCCGCGTACAGCGCCCAGCCCTCGGAGAAGTACGGCGTGCGGAACACCTTGCGCACCGGCCGGTCCTGCGCGGCCAGCCACGACAGGTGCCAGTGGTGGCCGGGGTACGCCTCGTGCACCGCGATCGTGGCCAGCTGGGCCCGGGAGTTGGTGCGCAGCCGCTGGGTGGTCTGCTCGGCGGTGAACCCGTCCGGTGGGAACGGCACGAAGAAGTGGCCCGTCCGCCGGTCGGTCAGCGGCGGCGGCGACATGTAGGACGCCACCGACAGGACCGGGCGCTGGAACGTGGGCGACGGCACGACCCGGCACTCCTCGCCCTCGGCGAACGTCACCAGGCCGTGCTCGACCAGGAACGCCCGCGCCCGCCGCGTCTCCGCCTCGTACTCGGCGCGCATCGCCTCCGGCGTCGGCGGGTGGTCGTCCTGGAACGACGCCATCACCGCGTGCCAGTCGTCCGACCCGGCCAGCTCGCGCATCTCGGCGTCCAGCTCGGCGTAGGCGGCCTCGCCACGCTGGTGCAGCTCCGCCGCGCCGTAACCCAGCACCTCCTGCTCGCGCAGCAGCGTCGAGTAGAGCCGCTCGCCCATCCGCCAGTCGCCCTCGGCGCGCTCGGCGAAGTCGTCCAGGAACACCGCCAGCTCGTCGAACGCCCGCGCGGCGGGTCCGGCGGCCTCGGCCAGCTCCGCGCGCAGCGCCGGGTCGGACACCTCGGCCGGCAGCGTGGCGGTCAGGAACGCCCGGCCGGTGCGCGCCTGGTCGGCGGCCCGCTTGACGATCTTCGGCGCGGCCAGCCCCGGGTCCAGGTTCGCCCGGCACGCGGCCAGCACGGCGGGCACCTCGCCCAGCCGCTTCACCACGCTCGCCACCAGCTCCGGCTCCGGCCGCAGCCGGTTGAGGAACGCGCTGAACAACGGGTACAGCACCGCGCCGGTGTAGACGGACGGGTCGCGCCGCCACGCGGGCCACGTCGCCTTCGCCCGCACGCCGCGCAGCACGGAGACGATGAGGTCGCGGTCCACCGAGCCCTGGAGGTCGTCGGTAGTGACGGCGGCGAACCGGTCGAGCCACGCGTCCGCGCCGCGTTCGTATTCGGTGAACGCGCCCGCGCTGAAATCGCCGAGGGTGTGGTCGTGGGCGGGTGAGCCGAGCATGGCGGCGGTGCCCGGGTTGCGGTCGAAGTGCCACGCGAGGAACTGTTCGACCAGGTGGGTGAGGTTCTGGGTATCGGTCACGACCCGCAAGCTACCCCGCGACCGCGAGGTCCGGGAGGCGCTGGAAATCCCCTTGGGCTTTGCCTGTTGACGCCATAAGTTCCTCGCGTCCGGACAGGGGGAATGGTCGTGAAGCACAACAACCCGGAATTCGCCGAGATCGCCCGGCGCGCCACGATCCTGCGCACGCAGGTGGGTTCGGGCGTGCACGGGACCGCCATCGAGGGCACCGACGACCGCGACGAGATGGGCGTGTGCGTCGAGCCGCCGGAGTTCGTGATCGGGCTGCGCCGCTTCGAGCAGTACATCCACCGCAGCGCCGAGGAGCGCACGGGTGTGCTCAACACCCCGTCCGGCCCCGGCGACTTGGACCTCGTCGTGTACTCGTTGCGGAAGTGGCTGCGCCTGGCGCTGCAGGGCAACCCGACCGTGCTGCTGCCGTTGTTCGCGCCCGAGCACGAGATCGTCTCGGTCACCGACCTGGGACGTGACCTGCGCGCCAACTCGGACATGATCGTGTCCCGGTTGGCGGGCCGGCGGTTCATCGGCTACCTGCACAGCCAGCGCAGGCGCATGGTGGACGGCACGGTGGCCAAGCGCGTCAACCGGCCCGAGCTGGTCGCGCGGCACGGCTACGACACGAAGTACGCCTCGCACATGGTGCGGTTGGGCGTGCAGGGCGTCGAGCTGCTGGAGACCGGCCGGATCACGCTGCCGATGCCGGAGCCGTGGCTGACCTGGATCCGCGACCTGCGCCAGGGCCGGCACACGCAGCAGGAGGCGATGGACGCGGCCGAGTCGCTGGAAGCCCGGTTGGAGGAGCTGACCGCGGAGTCCTCGCTGCCCGAGCGGCCCGACCACGCGCGGGCCGACAAGTGGCTGGTCGAGGCCTACGAGTCGGTGTGGTCGACGGTGTGGTCGTCGTCCTGAGCCGGGCGGTGAGTGCCGTCACGTGCGCGGAAGTTACCGGCAGGTTCTAGTCTGGCCGACGTGGCTGAGGACAAGAAGATCGGGCGCGCGGTGAAGACGGCGACGGCGTTCGTGGCCGCGCACGGGAAGCCGGCCCGCGCGGTCGTGCAGAACGTCGGGCGGGCCGGCGCGCGGGTCGTGCTGGTCGGCGACGACGGCGCCATGGGCGACGTGGTGCTGCCGGACGTGGCGTCGGCGGAGGCGCTGGTCGAGGCCGTCGCCGACCTGGACCGGCACGAGTGGGACCGCGAGACGACGGCCGCGGTGAAGATCGGGCCGGCGCACCGCCGCAAGATGGCCGGCCGGTGAAGGTCCTCTTCGCGACCTGCGACACGCTGCCCGCCGGCGACGGCGACGACGACGCCCTGGTGGACGCCCTCGCCGACGTCGGCGTGCACGCGTCGTGGGCGGCGTGGGGCGCGCCGACGTCGGCCGACCTGGTCGTGCTGCGGTCCACCTGGGACTACCCCGAGCGGCTGCCGGAGTTCCTGGCCTGGTGCGACGCCGAGCCCGCGCTGGTGAACCCGGCGTCGGTGGTGCGGTGGAACACCGACAAGACCTACCTGGTCGAGCTCGCGCGCCACGGCGTGCCGGTCGTGCCGACGGCGGTGGCCGGGCCGGGCTTCACCGACTGGCCGGACGGCGAGTTCGTGGTGAAGCCGACCGTCGGCGCCGGTTCGCGCGGCGCGCTGCGGGTCGCGGCCGGCGACCACGGGACCGCCGCCGCGCACCTGGACGCGCTGGGCGTGCCCGCGCTCGTGCAGCCGTACCAGTCGCGGGTGGACTCCGTCGGCGAGACCGCGATGGTGTTCCTGGGCGGGCAGTACTCGCACGCGTTCACCAAGGGCGCCATGCTCACGCCGGACGCGGAGTTCGACGAGTCCGGCCTCTACATCGTGGAACGGCTGTCCGGCGCGGCGCCCTCACCCGCGCAGCGCCGGGTCGCCGAGGACGTCATGGACGCCGCCGCCGCGCTGATCGGCCTGCGCCGCGACGAGCTCCTGTACTCGCGGGTGGACCTGGTCCCGGGCGTCGACGGCGCGCCGCTGCTGCTGGAGCTGGAGCTGGTCGAGCCCTCGCTCGGGTTCCGCCAGACCGACGCCACCGCCCCGCTCCGGTTCGCCTCCGCGGTCCGGGCGGCCCTCGCCCGGCGGTAGTTCCCGACCTATGACGACGACGAACGCCGGGGCTCGGGTGGCCG
>NZ_JBEOVG010000066.1:0-51640 GCF_040295345.1 Actinosynnema sp. NPDC002837 | reverse complement strand
TTCACACCCCCCCGCCGTGTGGGTGTTTCCCCACGAAACCCGACCAACAACGGACCCGCCGCCGAACCACCCACCGGCACACAAAAAAGCCCGGCCCGCACACAATCACGGACCGGACCTTCTCGGTTTACTGCTCACAAGCGATCAGCGGCACCACACCGTGATCAACCGGCTGCGGATCAGGCGCCCTCAGCCGTCAGATCGTCATCGTCCACGTTCCGGTTCTCCCCGGGCTTGGGCCCGTTCTTCCGGGTCCGCCGCTGAGGCCGCGGCAACGCGGTGGGCGGCGGGGGCGGCGTGGGCGAACCCCCACCGAGGATCAGCTCGGCGAACGTCGCCATCGCCTCGTCCAACTGCCCGCCGATGCGCAGCTCCGACTCCTGGTTGCTCTTGCGCACCAGGCCCGCCAGCGAGTCGACGTCCGGCCGGGTCGCCAGCGTGCCCTCGACCTTGGCGATGCCCTGCTCCACCACGCCGGACAGCTCGCCGAGCCGCGACGCGAAGTCGTCCTCGACCGAGTCGAGCCGGGTCGCCATGGTGTCGAGCCGGGACGTCACCTGCTCCAAGCGCTGCGCCAGCGCCTCCAGGCGGTCGGTCGCGTCGACCTGGTCGCGGGTCTCGTCCAACGCCGCGTGCAGCGCTTCGCGGGCCTCGTCCAGCTTGCCCGTCATCGTGCTGCGCGTGTCGGCCAACTGCGCCACGAGCGACTCGCGCGTCTCGGTCAACGCCGCGTGCAGCCCGTCCCGCGTGCTGTTGACGTTGTCGCGGGTCTCGTCCAGCTTGCCGGTCAGGCCGTTCGCGGACTCCGTCACCGAGCGCTGCAACGCCTCACGCGTGCCGTCGAGGTGCTCGTGCACGCCCTCGTCGACCTCGTCCAGGCGACCGCGCAGCGCGGCCTCCAACGCCTCGATGCGCTCGCGCAACGGCCCGGTCACCGCGGCCGGCACCTGCTCGACCTTGCCGTCCTGCTTGTCCAGGTGGCCGTCGAGGTCGTCGAGGCGCTTGTGGATGTGGGAGAGCTTGTCCTCCAGGCCGTCCATCCGCCCGGCGACGCCCTCGAACCGACCCGTCACCCCGTCGAGCCGACCGTCGAGCTGCGCGAACGGCTTGGCGAGCTTGTCGACCAGGCCCTCGACGGCCCGACCGATGCCCTGCACGGCGGCGTCCTGGGCCTCCAGCTTGGCCAGCGCCTCGTCCAGCCGCTCGGCCAGCACGCTGACCTCGGTCCGGTCGGGCAGCTCGGACAGGCGCTTGCGAACGGAACCCAGCGACTCGAGCGGGGACATCCGCGCGTGGATCTCGTCCAGTGCGTCGAAGATCTGCTGCTGTTCGCTCTCACGGATCTCCGCGGCGCGCGTGAGCATGTTGCGCATCCGATCGAAGGACATCGTGGAGTTGTTGTTCTCGTTCACGGCTCGGGTGCCTTCGTCCAGGGGAGGGGAGACCTCCGGGAGCCTAACCAGGTTGGGGCGGCGGGCAGTAGCGCCCCCCGACCGGGACCGCCTGGATCGACCTTGCGTGTACTCCGTTGGAGTGACAGTTGTCGACCTTACCCCAACGTAACCGGCAGCGCGCCTGTGACTGCTCCGTGTGAGCATCCGCCGAGTGAGTGACTAAAGCCCGGTCACCAGTAGCGGAAAGTTCTGCATCACGACTGCACAACGGGTTCACGACAGCGAAAGCGGCACCTGATCGAGTGGTTCTGAACACACCGGGTGACGTGGGGGTGATCATACCGGTTCTTGATCAACGCAGCTCCGAACGACACGGCGTGTCACCGGTATACGGTGGCGCCCATGCCGACCCCGCTTACCCAGGAAGACCTTCGCCGCGCGCCGAAGGTGCTCCTGCACGACCACCTCGACGGTGGCCTCCGCCCGCAGACGGTGATCGAACTCGCCGAGGCCTGCGGCCACCAGGGCTTGCCCACCACGGACCCGGTGGCGCTGGGCGAGTGGTTCCGCGACAACGCCAACTCCGGCTCGCTGGTCCGCTACCTGGAGGGCTTCGCGCACACGTGCGGCGTCATGCAGGACGAGTCCGCGCTGGTGCGCGTCGCCTCCGAGGCCGTGCAGGACCTCGCCGCCGACGGCGTCGTGTACGCCGAGATCCGCTACGCGCCGGAGCTGTTCACCGACAAGGGCCTGAGCATGGAGCAGGCCGTCGAGGCGGTGCAGGAGGGCTTCCGCCAGGGCGAGGCCGCGTCGGGCGGCCGCATCCGGGTCGGCACGCTGCTGTGCGCCATGCGCCAGAACGACGGTTGGCAGCGCATCGCCGACCTCGTGGTCCGCTACCGGGACTCGGGCGTGGTCGGCTTCGACATCGCGGGCCCGGAGGCCGGGTTCCCGCCGAGCAAGGAGCTGTCCGCGTTCGAGTACCTGCGGCAGCAGAACGCGCACTTCACCATCCACGCCGCCGAGGCGTCGGGCGCGGAGTCGGCCTGGGAGGCCGTGCAGCTCGCGGGCGCCGAGCGGCTGGGCCACGGCGTGCGGCTGGCCGAGGACATCAAGGGCGACGAGGTCGGCCCGCTGGCCGCGTACGTGCGCGACCGGCGCATCGCGCTGGAGATGTGCCCGACGTCGAACGTGCACACCGGCGCCGTGGCGTCGCTGGCCGAGCACCCGATCAAGCGGATGCACGACCTCGGCTTCCGGGTCACCGTGAACACCGACAACCGGCTGATGAGCATGGTGTCGCTGACCGGCGAGTTCGCCACCGTGGTCGAGAACTTCGGCTTCGGCTGGGACGACCTGCGCAAGTTCACCGTCAACGCCGCCAAGGCCGCGTTCATCTCGCACGACGAGCGCCGCGCGCTGATCCAGGACGTCATCGAACCGGCTTACGCCGCTCTGTCCCAGGAGTAGTCGCACGAACCAGTAGTCGCACAGACCGGTGGTCGCACAGACCGGTAGTCGCACAAACGCAGAGGTCGCGGGCTCCGATGGCTGCCCGCGACCTCTGCCTTTTCACTCGACTCTCTCGGCCTTTAGTGGACCTTGAGCCGGTCCTCGAACGCCGCCACGAGCGTCCGCCACGCCACCTGCTCGTCGTCGAACGGCGCGCTGGGCGCGAGCCGCGTCGGGTCCGGCTTGAGCACGTACGACACCAGCCACCCCAGCCGCTCGGACTGGTTCAGCGCGACCTTCACGGTGTCGTCGTTCGCCCACTCGCCGGCGTCCTCCAGCAGTTCGACCACGAGGTCGAGCTGCGTGGGGTCGATCGCGTCCGGGCCGTCGGCGATGTCCTCGTCCAGCCCCGTGAGCACGTAGACGTTGTCCGGGTCGACCTCGACCTCCAGGTCGCCGCCGGTCGCCTTGGTGACCAGCTCGCCCCAGGTCGACACCTCGGCCAGGTCGTTGTCGTCGGCCTCGACGATGAACCGGGCCAGCGCGCGCGGCGACCCGAACACGTCGATCCGGCCCTTGCGGCCGAGGAAGACCGGCTGGTCGTCCAGGTAGCAGCGCAGCGTGTAGTACTCGCCCGCGCCACTGATGATCTTGATCGGGTCGATGCCGACCTCGCCCCAGAAGCCGACCGGCTCGTCGCCTTCCTCTTCGTCCTCCTCCGCGGCGGCCGCGGCGGCCGCGTTGGCCTCCTCGAACTCGGCCAGTTCGTCCTGCGCGGCCTTGAGCGTGGTCTCGTCGACCTCCGGCGTGGTCACGACCTCGTCGATCGCGTCCAGCACCTCGTCCCACTTCTCCGCGACGACCTGGGAGATCTCGGTCCACAACGCCTGGCCCTCGCGGCCGGTGAACGGCAGCGTGCCCTGCGGGAGCAGCGCGAAGCCCTCCGCCGAGTCGAGGACCTCGTGCACCTTCTCCAGCTCGCAGACGTCCGCCAGCGACCGCACGATGGAGATCACGTCGGCGAGTTCGCCGATGACCCACGTGTCGGGCTCCTCGGAGACCAGCTCGGGCACGCCGACCAGGTCGAACTGGTGGTTGTCGTCCGGCGACAGCTCACCGACCGACAGCGCGGGCACGACGTGCCACGCGGGGTGGTCGGTCAGGTCGTGCTCTTCGGCCTTGCGCACGAACGCCGCCAAGTGCGCGGCATCGGGGAACGCGTACAGGTCCTCCTCGTGGCCGAGGAAGGCTTCCCACTCCTCGCCCTCTTCCCGCCAGCGCGGGGCCCACAGGGTGACGACATCACCCTGGGTGAGCCCCAGCTCGATCGGGACGATGTCCTGTGCCATCCGACCTCCCGGTCACGCCATGCCCCTTTGCGATGCGGGGGCAAGAGTACGGGGTCGATCACGCACTACTGCCGTTGACCACGGAAAGGGTCCGCGAAGTAGTCGTCGTCGTCCGTTTCCTCGGGTTGCGGGCGGGGCGCGGGGCGGCTCTTCACCTGTCCCGCCCACGGCGGCGGAGGCGTCCCGGTCGCGCTCCGCCGGTGTGCCGCCGGCGGCGTGACCTGCGACTGGACGGCCGCCTGCGGCTGAACGGCCGCCTCCGGCCGAGGGATCGCCGCCGACTCCGCCTGCGACCGAGGGGCCGCACCCGCCGGCTGCAAGGGCGGCGGCCCGGCGAACGCCTCCACCGCCATCGCCATGCTGTCGCCCAACGACTTGGCCAACTCGTTGTAGCTCTTCTGCACCGCCGCGTCCGTGGCCAGCCGCGCCGTCTCCACGACCAGCCTGCCGACCGCGTCCGGTCCCTGCGCCAACGCGTTCGGGTGCAGGTCGAGCGCCTTGAGCTCACCCGACGCGGTCGCCGTGGCACGGGCCAGGCGGGTCGGGTGCTCGGCGCTGCCGGTGGTGCGGGCCAGCACCTCGGTCAGGCCCTCGGCCGCCGCGAGCCGTTGTTCCTGCGTCACCGCGACTCCCTCAGGTACGTGCCGTCGAACTCGTCGTCGTCCGGACCGCGTTCGAAGCCGATCTCGGCCAACGCCCGCACCGCCGCCGGGTCGGCCACGCGTTCCACCGTCCGGTGCAGGCGCGACGCCGCGTCACGGGACGCCCGCGCCGACACGCGCAGGATCTCGTCCGCCAGCGCCCGCGGTCCCATGTTCAACGCCGACGGCGAAACCCGCACCTCCTGCGGCGGCCCGCCGGGCGCCGCGACGACCGTGACCGCGCCGTCGGGTGACGACGCCCGGCCGAGCACCGGGCCGGTGCGGGCCGCGTGCTCGACGACCTGCCGCTCGGTGTCGGCGACCCGCCGGGCCGCCCGCTGCGTCTCGTCCACGTCCTCAGCCCGTCTCAGCCGGTCGGTCGGTAGAAGCCCATGAAGCCCATACCGCTGTTGCTCGTGCGGATCGGGTTGACCTGCACGGGGTCGCCCGCCTCCACCATCTGCCCGTTGCCGATCACCATGGCCACGTGCCCGTCCCACACCACCAGGTCGCCGGGCAGCAGCTGGTCCGGCGGCACGGACGCGCCCATCGCCTGTGACGACGCGGGCCGCGGGATGTCGAACCCGGCGCCGCCGTACGCCCACTGGGTCAGGCCGCTGCAGTCCGTGCCCTGGGGCGGGTTCGCGCCACCCCACACGTACGGGGTGCCCAGAGCGGACAACGCGTTGCGCACGGCGCGTGCGGCGGTCTCGTTGGGCGCTTCGGCGGAGCTGCCGTCGGGCAGGTTCACGCCGACACCGGTGCCGGGCTGCGGCGGGATCGCCACGGGCAGGCGCGGCCCGGTGGGCTCACCGCCGCCACCACCACCACCACCACCACCGCCGCCACCGGACCCGCCACCGGATCCACCACCCGACCCACCGCCGGACGATGAGGACGACCCACCGCTGCCACCCGCGTCACCGGCCGACGACGTCGACGTGGCGCCACCGCTCTCCACGCCCAACGGGTCGCCGATCCCGGCGAAGTTCGGGTGCGCCAAGCCCTGCAACTGCGCGACGACGGCCGTCAGCTCGTTGCGGACCTTGTCCAACTCCTGACCGGTCCTGCCCTCGTACTCACGGGCCTTCGCGGTCACCTCCGCCGCCACCGCGAGCACCGCGCCGATCCCGCCGAACGCGCCCGCCGCGACCGCCGCCGCCAGCCGGGACCACGCCCAGCCGGTGAACTCGTCGATCAGGCCCTGGATCGCGGTCTTGCCGGCGTTCACCGCGTCCACCGCCGTGGTGGCGGCCTGCTGGGTGGTCGTCGCGTTGCGCGCCAACGTGCCGACGCCACCGGAGAACGCGGCGACGCGGGTCTGGAACGCGTTCGCCTTCTCCCCGTACCACTGGCTCATCGCGGCGTTCGCCGCGCCCGTGTGCCTGCCGTCGAGCTCGGTCAACGCCGTGGACGCCCGCCCGAACGCCTCGGCCGCGCCCGTCGCGCCGCCGGTGTCGCCCTCCAGCTTGGCCAAGTGGTCCTTCATCGGCTGGACCAGAGCCGCCAGGAAGCCGCCGACGTCCACGTCAGACCTGTGCCGCCCGGTCGAGGTCGGCGCTGGTGCGCGCCTCCTGCTCGGTGTACGCCTGGCCGGTCTTCGCGACCTCCGCGGCGAACGCCGACAACCCGGCCGACGCGGCGGCCACACCGTCCACTTGGGCCTGTGCCGCTCGCTGGAACGCCGCGCCGAGGCCGACCTCGTCGCCGATCTTGCCGAAGCTGCCCGCGGCCAACGACGTCGTGCCCGCCAACGTGGACGTGCCGACCGCGCCGACCTCGCTCGCCAGACCCGCCGCCGTGCTGCCGTACGCCGACAGCGCCGCGGTGTCGACGCCGAAACCCCGTTCCACCCTCGTCCCCCTTTTGGTGCCGTGCGAGCGCGATCCTGCCCCATCCGCCGGCGGGTTGTGCGGCGTTCGGCGAGATCCTGCCCCGATGAGCGGTACCACGGGCGGTGTCGTCACCTGATCATGTGTGTGTGGGTGTTTTGCGCCATTGGGAACGGATTGTGGCGTGGCTCGACCACCACGCCCCCTTGACCGGATCGGCGTTCGTGCCCCCTGAGGACAGCGCCGCGGTCGAGGCGTTGGCGGTCGCGAGCGGCCTCGAGCCGCCCGCCGACCTGCGCGCGTGGTGGGCGGTGTGCGGTGGCACCGCCGATTTGGCGTTCGCGGAGGTGCTGCCGCCGTTCTACACACCGCTCGGTCCGTCCAACGCGTTGCGCTCGTGGCGGTTGAAGGAGCGGTTCTGGCCGGCGGACCTCGCCACCGAGGCGGGCACGCCGACGACCGGGTTCCACCCGATGTGGCTGCCGATCGCGTTCGACGGGTGCGGTGACGCGTTGGCGGTCGACCTGCGGCCGGGCGTGCTGTCGGGGTGCGTGGTCGAGTGGGACCGCGAGGCGGGCGAGATGCTCAAACCGGAGTGGACGAGCCTGGACGAGATGCTGGACCAGGTCGCGACGGCCCTGGAGCACCGCGGCCGGCTCGGGCACTGCGAGCCGTTGGTGACGACGGACGGCCGGCTGGGCTGGTTCACGAACTAGTGGTCGTCGGTATTGGGCGTCGAACTCGGGGTCCCGGGAGTCCGACCCGCGCGGGTGATCACCCTGGCGGGTGAAACGCGAGCGTGCCGGCGTGCCGAGTCCGGGTAGTTGCCCTTGGCTGCTCGGTGGGGTGGCGGATCGACCTCACCGGGAGCCGGACATGCAGATCAGTCGCGTTGGCGCGGTCGGCGCCGCGGTCGTCGTCGCCGTTGTCGCGATCGCCTGGGCGCCCAGCGCCGAGCCGAGGCTCCTGGCCGAGGTGAACCCCCTGCGGCCGGTCGCGCCGGGTGACGTGTACGCCGACCCGAGCCACGGGTTCCTCGTGCTGGTCGAGGGCGACGCCGGGCTGTACGAGAACGAGACCGAGGGGCCGGTGGCGGTCGGCGGCGACGTCCGGTTCCGGCAGTACAACGCGGGGCTCAACCACGCGGGCACCTACGTCCTGCCCGGTGACACCCGACCGACCAGCTTCGTGGTCGGCGGCGCGATCGACTTCGCCGGGAGCACCGGCACGCTCAGCGTGCTCAACAACTCCTACGCCAAGATCGGCGACCTGAGCGGAGCGGACGTGATCCCGTCCGGCGGCGTGACGTGGGTCGTGCCCGACGGCGCCGGTCCGGGCACCACACCGGGCGTCTCGATCCAGACCTCGGAGCCCGCCGAGTCGGTCGGCGGCGCGAGCGGGTTCGACTTCGCTTCGCTGTTCACGACGTACCGGAGCCTCAACGCGGAGATGTTCGCCTGCCCGTCCACCGTGACGCTGACCGACCAGAACGGCCAGGGCCCCTGGAACGGCACCGACCCGAACGCGACGATCGGCCTGCAGCCGGGCCAGAACGTGCTGACCCTGACGCCGGAGCAGCTCAGCGCGCTGGACAACATCAACCCGCGCAACGGCTACCTGCAACCCGGCGACGACGCGTGGTTGATCATCAACGTCGACGTGTCCGGCGACTACACCTTCGACCCGCCGAACGTGAGCTGGCAGGGCAACGAGCCGTCGCAGCACGTGCTGTGGAACTTCACCACGTCCGGGACGATCACGCTGCCGCCGAGCTCGCCCACGGTCTGGGGCACGATCTACGCGCCGAACGCCACCCTGGTCGACCTGAGCCCGTCCAACATCGAGGGCGCGGTGGTGGTCAAGTCGCTCGTGCACGGCGGTGAGACCAGCGGCAGCGGCGGCGAGATCCACTACGCGCCGTTCGACGACATCGTCACCACCTGCCGCACCAGCCCAACCACGACCACCACCACAACGACCACGACCACCACCACCGGCTCCACCACCACCGGCTCCACCACCACCGGCTCCACCACCACCGGCTCCACCACCACCGGCTCCACCACCACCGGCTCCACCACCACCGGCTCCAGCACCACAGGCGCGACGACCACCGGCACCACGACCGGCACCACGACCGGCGGCGCGACCAGCGCGACCACGAGCCACCCGGCGGCCGTCCTCCCGGAGGACGACCACCACCTGGCCGACACCGGCACGTCCGTGCGCGGCCTGCTGGTGCTCGGCGGCGCGCTGCTCCTGTCCGGCGCGACCGCGCTGGGCCTGACCGGGCGGCGCGACCGGCGGAGCTGACCCACCCCAGCGCGCCCACCGCCGCCGCGATCTCCGGTAGAATGAGTAGTCGCAGCTCAGAGCACTCGCTGGAGGTGGCATGGCGGACGTCCACGACGTGGCCGCGGCCGTGCTCGACGGCACCGGGCCCGAGTCGCCGATGAAGTTGCAGAAGCTCCTCTACTACGCCCAGGCGTGGTACCTGGCCGAGCACGGCGAACCCCTGTTCGACGCCCGGATCGAGGCGTGGCGGCGAGGTCCCGTGGTGCCCGACGTCTACTACCGCCACCAGGGCCAGTCCGAGGTCTGCGCGTGGGAAGAGGGCGATCCGCACCGGCTCACCGACCGTGAACGCGCCGTCGTCGGTTCGGTGGTCGAGCGGTACGCGCACTTCAGCAGGCACGAGTTGAGCGACATGGCGCACGACGAGGAGCCGTGGCGCGCCGCGCGCGGCGACTTGGCCGAGTCCGAGCCGAGCAGCGCACCCCTCTCGCACGAGGTGATGGCCCGCTACTTCCGCCGGTTGACCAGCGGTGGCGAGGAGGCGATCGCCGAGGCCGTCGGCAGCGCCCGGCTGGAGGGCCTGGACGTGCCGGACGACGTGGTGGCCACGATGCGCGCCGTCGCGGCCGGCGAGCTGACCGCGGACGAGGCGATCGCCAGGGAGATCGAGGCGCTGCGCCGGTAGTGGACGACGACCCCTACCTGGACCCCGCGTCCGGGGTGCTGCGCAACAACCTGGGCCTGACCGACCCGATCGAGTGCGATTTCGCCGAGACGCGCCTGAGCACGATGCGCGTCGAGCAGCTCGCGCTGGCGCCCCTGCCCGGCCTGTACGACCTCGCCCACCTGCGTGCCTTCCACCGCCGCATCTTCGGCGACTTCTACCCGTGGGCCGGTGAGCTCCGGCGGGTCAACATCGGCAAGTCCTCCTTGTTCGCCGCCTGGCGGCAGATCGAGCCGTACGCGATCGGCGTGTTCGACGACCTGAAGAAGGAGCGCTACCTGCGCGGCCTGCCGCGCGAGGCGTTCCTGGACCGGTTCACGCACTACTTCGCCGAGGTCAACGCCGTGCACCCGTTCCGGGAGGGCAACGGGCGCGCGCAGCGGGCGTTCTTCCGCCAGCTGGCGCGGGAGGCGGGCTGGCGGGTCGCGGTGCACACGCTGGACCGGGTCGCGTTCACCGCCGCGTGCGAGCAGAGTCTGACCAGTTCGAACGACTCGTTGCGCGACCTGTTGGACACGGTGCTCAGCGTCGCGTGATGTGACCCAGCTCACACTGGGTCGAGAACCTTTTCCGCGAGCGGGGCGTCTTGCCGGGTGTGAACGAGGAGCAGTTGGTGCGCGCGGTGGCCCGTGGCGACCGCGCGGCCTTCGAGGAGCTCTACCGCCGCACGTCGCCGTGGCTGGCCGTGCGCCTGCGCCGCCGGTGCGCCGACGAGCAGGTCGTGGCCGAGGTCATGCAGGAGACGTACCTGGCGGTGTGGCGGGCGGCGGGGTCGTTCGCGGGCGCGGCGGTCGACGGCACGGCGGTCGGCTGGCTCTGGACGATCGCGGCACGGCGGCTGGTGGACGCGTTCCGCCGGCGTGCGCACCAGGCCCGGCCGCTGCCGGTGGCCGAGACCGCGGCCGCGCCCGCCGCCGAGGACGAGGTGCTGGCGGGCGCGCTGGGCGACGACGTGGGCGGCGCGCTGCGCGACCTGGCGCCGGAGCTGCGGCAGGTGTTGCAGGCGATGGTGCTGGACGGGCTGACCGTGCGCGAGACCGCGGTGCTGCTCGGGGTGCCCGAGGGCACCGTGAAGACCCGCGCCCGGCGGGCCCGGATCGCGATGCGGGAGGCGCTGTCATGAACGAGCACCCGAGTGCCGACTCGATCGCCCGCTACGCGGGCGGTGACGACCTGCCCGCCGACGTGCTGTGGGCGGTCGAGGCGCACCTGGAGACGTGCCAGACGTGCCGGCTGCGCCTGGCCGACGTGGCTCCGCCGCAGGTCACGGCGTTGACCGAGACCGTGTGGGCCGGGTTGGAGCCCGCCGGGCCGCCCGCCCACCGACGGCACCGGCTCGCGCGGTGGGCCACGCCGTCGTTGCTGCCGTGGCTGGCCATGACGGCGTTCGTGGTGCTGGCGGCGTTGTCGCTGGACGGGCTGCCCGGTCCCTCGGCGTCGTCCGCGGTCCTGCTGATCGCGCCGATCGTGCCCGTGCTCGGCGTGGCCGCGGCGTGGTCGCGGGGGATGGACCCGGCCTACGAACTGGTCGTCTCCACGCCACGGGCCGGGCTGCAGCTGGTGTTGCGCCGCACGTTCGCGGTGCTCGTGGCCGTGCTGCCGGCGTTGCTCCTCGGCGGGTGGCTGGCCGGCGCGTCGCCCGCGTACTGGCTGCTGCCGTGCCTCGGCGTCACCGCGGTGACGCTCGCGCTCGGCGGCGTGATCGGGATGCGCCGGGCCGCCGTGGCCGCCGCGTGCGCGTGGGCGGTGCTGGTGGTCGGTCCGGCGGTGGTCGTCGGCGGTGTGCCCGGTGTGCTCGCGCCGGGCGCGGCGCCGGTGTGGGCGGCGGTGCTCGTCGGGGGCGCCGCCGCCGTGTTCTTCAGGTCCGCGGCCTACGCGCGGCTGTGACGGAGGGAGGGCTCGTGGCACGTGTGGTGAGCGCGGCGGAAGTCGCGCCGACGGGGTACGCCTGGCAGGTCGAGGCGAGGGGTCTGCGCGTGCGCGCCGGCCGGACGATGGCGGTGGACGGGCTGGACCTGCGGCTCGGCCGCGGCGTGCACGGGCTGCTCGGGCCGAACGGCGCGGGCAAGACCACGCTGATCCGGTCGCTGGCGACCGTGCTGCGGCCCGTGTCGGGGACGTTGGAGGTGTTGGGCACGTCGGTGTCCGGGCGGCTGGACCTGCGCCGGGTGCGCCGCGCGCTCGGCTACCTGCCGCAGGACTTCGGGTACTACAAGCGGTTCACGGTGCGGGAGTTCGTCGAGTACATGGCGTGGCTCAAGGAGATGCCGAAGCGGGACGTCCCCGGCGCGGTGCAGCGGGCCGTCGAACGGGTCGGGCTGGCCGACCGCGCGGACGACCGGCTGAAGACGCTGTCCGGCGGCATGGTGCGGCGGGCGGGCATCGCGCAGGCGATCGTGAACGACCCCGAGGTGCTGCTGCTCGACGAGCCGACCGCCGGGCTGGACCCCGGCCAACGGGTCCGGTTCCGGGAGTTGTTGCAGGAGTTGGGTTCCGACTCGTGCGTGGTCGTGTCGACGCACCTGGTCGAGGACGTCGCGGCGGCGTGCACGGACGTGGTGCTGGTCGCCGCGGGCAAGCTGGTCTTCCAGGGCACGCCCGCCGAACTGGCGGCGGCCGGCGGGCCGGACGACGTCGGCGACAGCCCGATCGAGCGCGGCTACTCGGCGCTGCTGGGCGGTGCGTGGTGAGGATCCTCGGGATCGAGGTGAAGCGCAGCACGGCGTTGGTGCTCGGCGCGCTGATCGCGGTGGTCATGGTCGGCATGCTGTTCTGGGGGCCGTCGACCAAGAGCAGCACCGCGTGGAACCGGCAGTGGACGACGTTGGCCGAGTGGATCCGGTTCATGCTGGCGTTCTCGTGGCCGTTGGCGCTCGGCGCGGGCGCGTTGCAGGGCCTGCGCGACCGGCGGTCGGGGGTGGAGGAGCTGTTCGGCTCCACGCCGCGGCCGCGTGCCCAGCGGGTCGGGTGGACGCTCGGGGCGGTGGCGGTCGGGGTCGTCGTGGCGTACGCGGTGGTGTTCGCGGTCGGCGCGGTGCAGGTGGTGTCGGCGACGGACTACTTCCACTGGGGCTGGCTGCCGGCCGCCCTGGTCGGCGCGCTGGCGCTGGTCGGCGTGGCGTGGCTGGGCGTGGGTCTGGGCCGGCTGGTGCCGTCGCCGTTGACGCCGCCGGTGCTGGCGGTCGCCGGGTTGGCGTTGACGTCGCTGGGGGTGGGCCGGCCGGGGGACGGTCTGCCGTGGACCGCGTTGCTGCCGACGCTGCCGTTCCCGAGGTCGGTGTTCGCGGCGGTGCCCGGTCCGGTGAGCGCGGTGCAGGCGGTGTGGTTCGTCGGGATCGCGCTGACCGGGTTCCTGCTGGTGGCGCTGCGCCGGCGGTGGCTGGGCGCGCTGCCGGTGCTGGTCGCGGCGGCGGTCGCGGTGCCGTTGCTGCCCGCGACGGCGGAGGAGGCCGTCAAGGCCGATCCGGTGGCCGCGGAGCTGATCTGCGTCGAGCAGCTGTGCCTGACGCGGGCGCACGAGCACGAACGGGCGGCGTTGACGGGGCCGGCGCGGGAGGTGCTGCGGTTGATGGCGAAGCTGCCGTCGCCGCCCACGTCAGTGCGGGAGGTCGGGCTGGAGGAGCGCGGGGAGCGGGACCTGCGCCTGCCGGAGTCGACCGACGCGGTGTGGGTCGACCTGGACGAGTTCACCTACTTCCGCCGCACACCGCTCACGGCGGACCAGGTGACGACTTACTGGTTGGCCGGCGCCGGGACGCGCACCTGCTACGGCGATCACATCCCGAGGACGGTGACGCGCGAGGTCGCGGCCCGCACGGTGATGACGGGGTGGCTGACGGGCCGCCTGGAACCGCTGCCCGTGTACCGGCTGTGGTTGGGCGAGGAGACCGACGGGCTGGTCGCCGACGCCTGGGAGCACCTGCGCGCCCTGCCGGAGCCCGAGCAGGCGGCCCGCGTCCAGGCGGCGCGCGAGGTGCAGGCGGCCTGCTCCGGCGACCCGCTGACCACCCTCACGGGCGGTGCCCTGTGACGCGGTGGCTGGTCCTGCACGCCCGGTCCCGGTTGGTGCCGGCGTCGGCGGCGGCCGTGGTGGGCGGGGTGGTCGGGCTCGTCGCGCTCGCCCCGCCGCACGGCAGCCCGCAGTTGGCCGCGTTCGGCGCGGCCATCGGGGTCGCCGCGGTCGCGACCGGCTTGGGCTCGCACGACCTGGAGCTGGACCGCACGGCCGCGTTCGGCTGGCCGCCCCGCCGGGCCGCGCACCTGCTGCTCGGCGGCACGTTGGTCCTCGCGCTGCTGCTCGTGGCCGGCCGCGTCGCCGACCCCATCGCCACCGACGCGTTCCTGCTCCGCGACGTGGTCGGCCTCGGCGGCCTGGTGGCACTGGGCGCGCTGCTGTTCGGCCCCCGTGCCGCCTGGGCCCTGCCGGTCGGCTGGACCGGCGTCACGCTCGTCGTCCCGCGCGGCGACGAGCACTGGCTCAGCCGCCTGCTGACCTGGCCGGTGCAACCGCCCGGCACCACCTCGGCCACCGTCACCGCGGTCGTGCTCGGCTGCACCGGCCTGCTCGCCTACAGCTGGTTCGGCTGCCGCCGCTGACCGGCTCAGACGCCGATCGGGTGCCAGACCGTCTTCAGCTCCAGGAACGCCCGCAGCCGGGCCAGGTCCGGCTCGCGGGTGAAGTCCTCCGACGGGCGCGCGCGCAGCACGCGCTTCACCGTCCCCGCCGCCGCGCGCTCCAGGTCCGCCCGCGTCGACTCCGGGGCGCCGGTCAGGTCCAAGGCGTTCACGTCCGCGTGCGACGCCAGCCAGGGCGCGATCTCCGCCGTCCGCCCGGTCAGCACGTTCACCACACCGCCGGGCAGGTCGGACGTCGCCAGCACCTCCGCCAACGTCACCGCGGGCAGCGGCCGGTCCTGCGAGGTCACGACCACCGCCGCGTTGCCGGTCGCGATCACCGGCGCCACCACGCTGATCAACCCCAGCAGCGACGACTGCTGCGGCGCGAGCACCGCCACCACGCCCGTCGGCTCCGGCACGGAGAACGAGAAGTACGGCCCGGCCACCGGGTTCGACGCGCCGAGCACCGTGGCGACCTTGTCGGTCCACCCCGCGTACCAGACCCACCGGTCGATGGCCGCGTCCACCAGCGACTGCGCCTTCTTCACCGCGACGCCCTCGCCGGCGGCGACCTCGGCGGCGAACTGCTCCCGCCTGCCCTCCAGCACCTCGGCCACCCGGAACAGCACCTGCCCGCGGTTGTACGCCGTCGCGCCCGACCAGCCGGGGAACGCCTTGCGCGCCGCCGCGACCGCGTCCCGGGCGTCCTTGCGCGAGCCCTGCGCCGCGTTGGCCAGGAACGCGCCCTTCGCGTCGACGACCGGGTAGGACCGGCCGGACTCCGAGCGGGGGAACGCGCCGCCGATGTAGAGCTTGTACGTCTTCGCGACGGCGAGCCGGTTTTCGGCCTTGCCGAGGGAAATCCGGTTCTCAGACATCGAGGTAGGCCTCCAGCCCGATGCGGCCGCCCTCGCGGCCGAAGCCCGACTCCTGGTAGCCGCCGAACGGGGCGGTCGGGTCGAAGCGGTTGAACGTGTTGGCCCACACCACGCCGGCGCGCATCTTCTGCGCCGCCCACAGGATGCGCGACCCCTTCTCGGTCCAGATGCCGGCCGACAGCCCGTACGGCGTGTTGTTCGCCTTGGCCACGGCCTCGTCCGGCGTGCGGAACGTCAGCACCGACAGCACCGGGCCGAAGATCTCCTCGCGCGCGATCCGCATCGCCTGCGACACGTTGGAGAACACCGTCGGCGCGAAGTAGAAACCCTTGTCCGGCAACGGGCACGCGGACGTCCACCGCTGCGCGCCCTCGGCGTCGCCCGTCTCGACCAGCTCCTGGATCTTCGTCAGCTGCTCGCGCGAGTTGATCGCGCCGACGTCGGTGTTCTTGTCCAACGGGTCGCCGACGCGCAGCGTGGACACCCGGGCGTGCAGCTTCTCCAGCAGCTCGTCGGCCACGGACTCCTGCACCAGCAGCCGCGAACCCGCGCAGCACACGTGACCCTGGTTGAAGAAGATGCCGTTGACGATGCCCTCGACCGCCTGGTCCAGCGGCGCGTCGTCGAACACGATGTTCGCCGCCTTGCCGCCCAGCTCCAGGGTGAGCTTGCGGCCGGTGCCGGCCAGCTGCCGCTGGATGATCTTGCCGACCTCGGTCGACCCGGTGAACGCGACCTTGTCCACGTCCGGGTGCGACACGAGGGCCGCGCCGACGTCGCCCGCGCCGGCGAGGATGTTCACCACGCCGGGTGGCAGGTCGGCCTGCTGGATGATCTCCGCCAGCACCAGCGCGCTCAGCGGCGTCGTCTCGGCGGGCTTGATCACCACCGTGTTGCCGGTCGCCAGCGCGGGCGCGATCTTCCACGCCGCCATCAGCAGCGGGAAGTTCCACGGGATGACCTGGCCCGCCACGCCGAGCGGGCGCGGGTCGGGGCCGAGGCCCGCGTAGCCGAGCTTGTCCGCCCAGCCCGCGTGGTAGAAGAAGTGCGCGGCGGCCGTCGGCACGTCCACGTCACGTGATTCCTTGATGGGCTTGCCGTTGTCCAACGACTCCAGCACCGCCAGCTCCCGCGACCGCTCCTGGATCAGGCGGGCGATGCGGAAGATGTACTTGGCGCGCTCGGAGCCGGGCATCCTGCCCCAGACCCGCTCGTAGGCGCGGCGCGCGGCCTTCACGGCCTTGTCGACGTCGGCGGGCCCGGCCGTGGAGACCTCGGCCAGCACCTCCTCCGTGCCGGGGTTGACGGTCTTCAGCGGCTCACCGGAGCCCTCGACGAACTGGCCGTCGACGAACATCCGGTAGTTCGGCTTGAGGTTCGCGATGTCCCGTGATTCGGGCGCGGGCGCGTATTCCCACATGTCAGTCCACCGTCACGTAATCGGGGCCGCTGTAGTGGCCGGCCAACTGGGTGCGCCGCTGCATCAGCAGGTCGTTGAGCAGCGTGGAGGCACCGAAGCGGAACAGGGTCGGGGTCAGCCACTCCGGTCCCGCGACCTCGTGCACCGCGACCAGGTACTTGATCGCGTCCTTGGTCGTGCGGATGCCGCCGGCCGGCTTCACGCCCCTGAGCTCGCCCGTCTGGGCGTGCCAGTCGCGGACGGCCTGCAGCATCACGTGCGTGACGGGCAGCGTCGCGGCGGGGGACACCTTGCCGGTGGACGTCTTGATGAAGTCGCCGCCCGCGAGCAGGCCGAGCCACGACGCCCGGCGCACGTTGTCGTAGGTCGCGAGTTCGCCGGTCTCCAGGATCACCTTGAGGTGCGCGTCCCCGCAGGCGTGCTTGACCTGCACGATCTCGTCGAACACCTGCCCGTACCGGCCGGACAGGAACGCGCCCCGGTCGATCACCATGTCGATCTCGGTGGCGCCCGCGTCGACGGCGTAGGCGGTGTCCTCCAGCTTCACCTTCAGGCTCGACCGGCCGGACGGGAACGCGGTCGCGACGCTGGCGACGTCGATCCCCGTGCCCCGGAGCTCCTCGACGGCCGTCTCCACCATGTCCGGGTACACGCAGACGGCGGCGACCTTCGGCACGTCCGGGTTGTCCGGGTCGGGCCGCCGGGCCTTCGCCGCGAGCGACCGCACCTTGCCGGGGGTGTCCGCGCCTTCGAGCGTGGTCAGGTCGACCATGCCGATGGCGGTGTCGATGGCCCACATCTTGGCGGCCTTCTTGATGCTGCGGGTGCCCAGACCGGCCGCGCGCTGTTCGACGCCGACCTGGTCCACACCGGGCAGTCCGTGCAGGAACCGGCGCAGCGACGCGTCGTCGCGGACGGCGTCCGCGAGCGCCGGGGGCAGCGACGGCGATGTCGATGGAGCAGCCATGTCGCCGAGTCTAGGCGGAATGGGACGGGCGTCCTAAGTGAGCGGCTTCGGGCAGGTCAGAGGGGTTGTGCGGGACGTGCGGAGGGTGCCTGGCACGGGTTGCGGACGGCCGTCGGACCGACTTCGGGCCCACCGGCTCGGTCCGCCCTCGGGGCCGCTCCCGGACCAGGGGCCGTCACGCTTGCTCAGCCGACGTGAAGCGGCTTCGTGACCTCGTCCTCGACGGCCCACCCGCGCCGGTCCAGCGGCTTGGTCACCTCGTCCGCGGGCGCCAGGTCGGGCGGAGCCAGGTCGGGCGCGTGCTGGGCCGCCGTGCCGGCGCGCTTGAGCTTCTGCCACGGCAGCCGCGCGCCGGCCAGCGCGGTGATCAACGACTGGATCACCACGAGGTACATCAGCTGCCGGTAGACGACCGGTTGCAGGGCCACCGCCCACAGCGGGCGCAGGCTCTCGCGGTCCAGGCGGAACGCGATCACCGCGGGCACGAGCTGCAGCACCAGGAACCCCAGCCACGCCGCCGCGCCGCGCACCGGGTCGGTGAACAGGCTGAGCACCGCGAACACGTCGATCACGGGCGCCAGCACCGGCAGCACGACCTGGTACAGCGCCAGGTACGGCAGCCCGCGCCGGCCCAGCCGACCGCCGAGCCCGCGCTCGCGCACCGCGCCCCGGTGCTTCCACATCGCCTGCAACGTCCCGTAGCACCACCGGTAGCGCTGGCGCCACAGCTGGCCCAGCGTCGCGGGCGCCTCGGTCCACGCCCGGGCGGTCTCGCGGTACGTCACGGCCCACCCGGCGCGCTCCAACGCCATCGTCAGGTCGGTGTCCTCGGCCAGCGTGTCCTCCGGCACCCCGCCGACCTGCCGCAACGCGCTGAGCCGGAACCCGCCGACCGCGCCCGGCACGGTCGGCATGCACTCCATCACGTCGTACATCCGCCGGTCGAGGTTGAAGCCGATCACGTACTCGATGTGCTGCCACCGCCCGAGCAGCCCGCCCCGGTTGCCGACCTTCGCGTTGCCCGACACCGCGCCGACGCCCGGATCGGCGAACGGCTGCACCAGCTCGGCCACGGTGTCCGGCTCCAGCACCGTGTCGCCGTCCACCATCACCACCAGCTCGGTCCGGCAGTGCCGCAGACCGGTGTTCAACGCCGCCGCCTTGCCCGCGTTCGCCTGCCGGATCAACGTCACCCCGGGCAGGTCCAACGCGCGCACGACCTCGCTGGTGCGGTCCGTGGAGCCGTCGTCCACCACGATGACCCGCACGTCGGTCGTGGCGGCGAGGATCGAGCGCAGGGTCGCCTCGATGCCCGCTTCCTCGTTGTACGCGGGCACCAGCACCGTCACCGGTTGCCGGGGCAGCCGCCGTGCGTGACGCCCGATGTTGCGCGCACGGCGCGCGTGGACGCCGGTCGTGCCCAACAACAACAGCGCCCGCAGCAACGCCAGCACGCTCGACACCACGACCAGCCACGTCATCACCGAGGTCGTCGCCGCGGCGGCGCGCACGGCCAGCGACACGGCCGTCCCCTCCGCCTGCTCGACGAAGCTCGCCGACCGGGCGATCGGCACGCCCAACGCGTCGCTCGCCGTGCGGAACTGGCGCCCCTCCGCCCGCAGCTTCGGGATGACCTGCTCCAGCGCCGCCACCGTCTGCGACCGGTCACCGCCGCCGTCGTGCGCCAGCACCACCGCGCCGCGCCCGTCGGTCGGCGTGGCGGCGGCGACGATCGCGTCCACGCCCGGGTTGCGCCAGTCCTCCGTGTCGTGGGTGGACAGCAGCACCAGGTGCCCCGAACCCACCATCCGCTCGACGGCGGCCAGGTCCTCGTCGTCCAGCGCGTCGGCGCTCGCGGAGTACGGCGGCCGCACGAGCGTGCTCGCCCGACCCGTCGCCGCGGCCACCACGAGCTGCGTCTGACCCAGCTCCACCGCCGTGCGCGCCTCGCCGACCGTGCCGAGGTCGACGTGCGTGAACGTGTGCAGCCCCACCTCGTGACCCTCGTCGGCCATCCGCTCGACCAGGTCCGGGTACCGGGCCGCGGCGACGCCCGTGACGAAGAACGTCGCCTTGACGTCGTTGCGCCGCAACACGTCCAGCACCTGCGGCGTCCAGCGCGGGTCCGGCCCGTCGTCGAACGTCAGCACCACCGCGCCGTCCGGCACCGCGCGCGACGTCAGCCCGTTGCCGTCCGTGCCGATCAGCGGGCCGCCCGTGCGCACGGACTCGGGCACGCGATCCGCCGGACCGGCCGTCGGCGCCTCGCCCTGACCCACCCGCTGCACCACCAGGAGGTCCAGCAGCAGGAAACCGAGCACCACCACCAGCGTCAGCGCCAACAACAGCCAGTGCGCGCGTGGTGACGGCAGGTGCGCGCGCATCAGCCCCTGCCGACGGACGTCGGCCGGTTCGAGGCGCCGGGCGGAGGTTCGGTGCGACGACCCTGCGTCTTCGTCGTCGTGGTCGTCGTCGGTTCGGCCGCCGTCGTCCTCGGCACGTCCGCGACCGTCGTCCCGGTCGTGACGCGCACCGGTGGCTCGGTGGTGGTCGGCACGGCCGTGGTCGTGGCGACGACGGCCGGCGCCTCCTCCTCCGGCACGGGGAGCAGCGACGACGGGTTCACCGGGCCGCCCGCCAGCGCCACGGCGAGCAGCGTCAGGTAGGCGAGCACGCACGCCACGGCGGCGCCGATGACGATGCGCAGGACCCACCGGCGGCGGCCGGACGGGTCGACGAACACAGGGCTGGACATTCGCGGCTTCGCAGGAGGGGGCGGCGGGCGGGGACGACGAAGGGTAACGCCCCCCGTTGCCCGCGACTAGCCCTCCAGCTCGCCGTGGTTGCGGCCCTTGAGTTTCTTCTTCTTCGGGTTCTTCGGGCGCCGCACCTCGACCGCGCCCATCATCGCGAACCCGGTGATCTTCACGACCGGTCCGCCGGGGATCGTCGGCGCGCCCTTGTGCGTGGCGTCCTCGAACGCGCCCATGAAGCCGATGCCGGTCACGTGGACGGTGACGTCCTCCGGCACGATGATCTCCACGGCGCCCATGAGCGCGTAGGCGTTGATCGTCGTCTCGCCCTGCGCGAAGCGGGCCCGGGTCAGGTCCAGCTCGACACCGCCCATGACGGCCACCGCCGTGTGCGTCGGGGGCACGACCCACTCGCCGCGGCGTTCCACGCCGGACCAGAACGCGACCGAGACCGTGGTGCCGGGCGTGCCGCCGATGCGCGACGCGGGGGCGTTGTGCGGCATCGGCACGGGCATGACGGACGGCGCGGGCACGCCGAGGTCGGCGGTCAGCGGCACCAGGTCGCCGTAGGTCTTGGCCGAGTACAGGGCCGCCAGGCGTTCGTCCAGCTCGTGCAGGTCCAGCCGGCCCTCGCCGTGCGCCTGCTGGAGCACTTGGGCGACCTTCTCGCGGTCGGCGTCCGAGGCACGCATCTGACGGGGATCCGGCACCAACTCGTCGCTCACCCGGGTGAGTCTAGGAGGGTGGTCGTCGGTTTGGTCAGTTTCCCGTCGCGACGAGGACCAGCTCACCGGATTCCGGTTCGAGGAAGGCCGACGCGTGCCACCGCTCGTGGTCGAACGCCGCGTCCAGCGCGTCCCCGGTCAGGAACGGCCCGTCCGGCAGTTCCGCGCGCATGCCGTCGACCACGTCGGGCGTCCTGCCCTCGGCGGTCGGCGCGTACTCGGTCATCAGCCGTTCGGCCGCGGCCGGGTCGAGCGCGACCACCGCGTCGATCCAGTAGGTGGACGGTCCGGGCACGTCGGCGCGCCCGAACGTGCCGGACATCCACCGCGCCCCGCCCGCCGCCTGGAGCACCGGGAAGCGCGTGACGAGCGGCTGGAGGTCGGTCCTCAACTCACCGGTTCCCGACTTCGCCGCCGGTTGCGCCTGCCCTTCGCACCCGACCAGCACCACGGCCGCGACGAGCGCCACGACCCACTTCACCTCGCGAACGCCGACCAGTCGACCTTGCCGAAGAACAGGACCGGGCCGTCGGGGTTCTTGGAGTCGCGGACGGCGGTGCGGTCGGCGACGCGGGCGACCTCGACGCAGTTGGCCTGGCTGCTGCTTCGGCTGCTCTTGCGCCACCGGACGTTGGTGAGGTCCATCGACTGCTCTCCTCGCATCACGTCATCCTGCCGATGAGCTTGGCGATCAGCCCAAGCGATTCCTCGGGCGACAGCGCCATGGCACACAGCGTCTGCCAGGCAAGCCTAGCCGAGTCGATGTACCGCACTTCCTCGAGAAACGTGCTCGTGTGACGGCTTTCGACGTAGACCAGACTCGGCTGGTCGGCGAACTCGAGTCGCAGGAAGGGCCCCTCCAGACCGGGGTGCGCGACGCTGTCGAAAGGCAGCACTTGCACGGTGACGTTCGCCCGGCCTCCCATCACCATCAGGTGCTGGAGTTGCGATCGCATCATGGCGGGGTCGCCCAAGCGCCGTCGGAGCACCGCCTCGTCCATCAGCAGGTGCACCACAGCCCGCCCGAGGATCACTTGCCGACCCATCCGGGTGGCGACCAAGGCGTCCAGCTCGGCGTCCGAGAGCGAACCATTGCCCCCTCGGATGATGGCGCGGGCGTAGTCGGGGGTCTGGGCGAGACCTGGCACGAGGAGCGGCTCGTAGTTGTAGAGGGCCGTCGCTTCCGCCTCGAAGCCGATGAGGTCCTTCCAATTGCTGGGGAGCTTGCCGTGGATGGCGTGCCAGTTCCGGTGTTCTCCGGCGCGGACCAGGTCGACCAGTTCTTGCCGCAAGGCGGCCGGCGCGCGCAGGTAGCCGAGGATCGCGGCCACCTCGTCGGCGCGGAGCCCTCGGGTCCCCGTCTCCATCCGGCTGATCTTGCTCTCCGAGCAGCCGATCGCGCTTGCCACGTCGGCGCAGCTCAGGCCCCTGGCCAAGCGCATCGCGCGCAGTTCCGTCGATACCCGCCGTTGTCGGACGGATGCCCCCTTGCGTGTCATGGCGCGACTGTTCCGCCTTGCCACGTGGGCAAGGAAGTCGTGTCACCCGAAGGGGAGCGTTGCGGGACCGCGTGGCAAGGAGCGACCGTTCCGGTGTGGAGAAGACCTGGGAGATCACGGGCGTGACCGGCACCTGGAAGATGACCGTGGCCCTCGACCCCGAGGACACCGACCTACCGCCGGCGCCCGAGGGTGCCGAACCGGATTTCGAAGGGTTGGTCGAGCACTTCCGCACGCTCGTCGACCTGAGCGACGCGCACCGGCGACTGGATCAGCTCGGCTGACGCACCGGCAGCCCGGCGGCGCGGTAGATCTCGTCCACGACGCGCAGCGTGGCCACCGCGTCGTCCGCCGTCGTGGGGAACGGCTTGCCGTGCAGCACAGCGTCCGCGAACGCCTCCAACTGGTACTCGTAGGACGGCCGCCGGTCGAAGCGCTCGACTCGTCGGTGCCCGTTCAGCTTGACGACGAGCCGGTGGCCGAACTGCGGCGCGAACGGGTTGAACACGCGCAGCTCGCCGTTGGCGCCCAAGACCTTCGCCGACAGCCTCAGCAACGACCGCGACCACATCGACGTCACCACGGTCCCGGTGTGCCCGGCCGGGAACTTCAACTCCGCCCGCATCGCCCGGTCGACGCCGTCACCCTTGAGCAGGGCCCGCGCCGACTTCACCTCCGGCTCGGCGCCGCCCAGGTGCCGCACCAGGTTCACCGGGTAGCACCCGGCGTCCATCAACGCCCCACCGGCCAGCTCCAACGAGTACCGGATGTCGCCGAACCTCGGCAGCGGGAAGCACATCCGCGCCTCCACGTGCCGCAGTTCGCCCAACTCCGCGACCACGTCCGGCAACCGCAGCGCCAACGGGTGGTACCGGTAGTGGAACGCCTCCATCACCACGAGCCCGCTCGCCCTCGCCGCCTCCGCGACGGCCGCCGCCTCGTCCGCGTTGGCCGCGAACGGCTTCTCGCACAGCACGTGCTTCCCGGCCGCCAACGCCGCCGTCGTCCACTTCCCGTGCAACCCGTTGGGCAGCGGGACGTAGACGGCGTCCACGTTCGGGTCGTCCAACAACTCCTCGTAGCTCCCGTGGACGCGAGGAATCCCGTGCCGGTCGGCGAAGTGCTGCGCCCGCCCGACGTCGCGCGCCGCCACCGCCGACACCTCGACCGACGCCACCGACCGCCCCGGTCTCACCAACGCCGCCGGCACGATCCGCGCCGCACCCAGAACCCCGATCCGCACGTGGTCGGCCATGTCAGGACGTTACCCCCGGCAGCGGCTCGTCAACCCCGAGCCGGTTGATCCCCGGGTAGTACGCGTCCAGCTCACCGACCTCGAACCGCACCTGCTTCACCGCCCACCACAACCGGTCGCCGACGTCGCCGAAGGCCTGGTAGGACCCGTCGGGCAGCACGACCGCCGACCCGCCGACACCGTGCACCAGCACCGCCCGCTCCGCACCGGTCGCGGCGTCCCAGATCCGCGCCGTGCCGTCGTCGGCCGTGGTGGCGACCCGCTTCCCGTCCGGCGAGAACGCCACGCCGCGCACGTCGCCGGTGTGGCCGGTCAACGTCACCAGGTGCTCACCGGTCGCGCGCCAGACCCGTGCCGTCCCGTCCGTGGACGCCGTGGCGACCCGTTGGCTGTCGCGGGAGAACGCCACGTCCCAAACCCCGCCGTCGTGCCCCAGCTCGGCCACCTGCTTCCCGCCGAGACCCCAGACGCGCGCGGTGCCGTCGACGGACGCGGTGGCGATCCGGTGGCCGTCGGGCGAGAACGCCGCGCCCAACACGCCGCCGGTGTGCCCCGCCAGCTCCACCCTGCCCAACCTGTGGAGATCCCAGAGGTACGCGAGGCCGTCCTGGTGCGCGGTGGCGAAGTGGCCACCGGCCGGGTGCACCGCCACGGCGTTGATCGGCGCGCCCTTGTGCTCGATCCGGGTGACGCGAACCTGGTCGGGCAGGTTCCAGCACGTCACGACGTTGGCCGCGGACGAGGCGACCAGCCGGCGGCCACCGTTGGACAGGGCCAGCGAGGTGACCACCCCGTCGACGCGGATCACGCCCTCGCCGGCACCGGTGATCTGGATGCCCGACGGGATCGCGACCGCCATCGTCGTGCCCGTCGGCGAGAACGCCGCGACCCGCCTGAGCCCGGGCTCGCCCCGGAAATCGCTCCGAACCGCGCCCGTCCGCAGGTCCCACACGCGGACTCTCCCGTCCACGGACGTGGTGAGCAGCGACCGGCCGTCCGGCGAGTACGACGGGGAACCGACCGGGTTCTGGTCGTCGCACAACCACTGCGACTGCTTGTCGTCCGCGGTGTGGGCGGAGGCCAACCCGTCGTCGGTGGTCAACGCGAAGCGCGTGCCATCGCCGATCGGCGTGACGCGCGTTATCCGACCCGGCAGCGACGAGGTCGTCACGTGGGCTCCGTCGGTGGTGAGGACGGAGTACTGGGAGCCCTGCGTGAGAACGAGCCGACGCTCGTCCAGGAACACCATCCCGTCGACGCGGCTCAGGTAACTGGGGATGATGGCCAGCCTGCCGCCGGAACGCGCGTCCACGATCGTCACCTCCTGCAGCGCGCCGTGGGCGACCGTCGTGCCGCCGGGCGAGACGGCCAACCTGACGCCGGCCCCCGGTGCGAACGCCATGACCACCTCCAGGTCGTCCGTGCGCCGCACCTCCACCTCGTGGTCCGACCTCGTGACGATCACGCTCCCGTCGGCCGACGCGACGAGGTCGTGGTGCAACCGCGGCAGTTCGCGCACGACCTCCCCGGACCTCGCGTCCCACAACCGGATCGCGCCGTGGCGGCCCCTGGTGACGAAGCGATCACCTCCGGCCACGAAGTAGCCGTGCCCGACCTGGTCCTGCCGCAGTCGGACGACCGGTTCGCCGGTCTCCGCGTCCCACATGTACGCCCCGCCGTCCGCTTCGAGCGTGGCGATCAGGCGGCCGTCCTGGGCGTAGGCGACGTCGACGACCGGGTGCGCGCGTCGGCGCCAGACCCGCACCGGCCGGTTGGCGCCCAGGTGCCGCAGCTCCACCACGTGCCGGTGCGCCACGGCGGCCAGCTCGCCGTCCGGTGAGAACGCCACCGCCGCCACGTCCGCCCCGAGCGGCGCGAGCATCGGCGTCGCCGGGTCGCGCCCGCTCACCGCCGCCTCCGCCGGCGCCGGTCCGGCCACACCCAGCAGGGCCGCCCGGCGCCACCGGCTGCCCGTCAGCACGGCGCCGGTCAGGTCACCGCCGATCAGCCGCACGCCGGTCAGGTTCGCGCCGGAGAGGTTCGTCCCGGCGAAGGCCTTGGCGTAGAGCCGCTGTCCGCTCAGGTCGGCCCCGCTCAGGTCGGCGCCACGCAGGTCCAGGTCGCCGAAGTCGAACGCGCGCAGGTCCGCGTTCGCCAACGACAGGTGGACCCGCGCCTCCAGCCGCCTGGCCACCTCGGTCGCGTTGTGCTTGGCCGCCTCCGGCGCGTCGACCTCCGCCAGCACGTCCCGCGCCCAGCTCAACGCGGCCTCGTGACCGGCCAGGTCGCACAGGAAGTCGACCATGAGCCGGGACATCTTCCGGTTGACGATCTCCGTGCCGGGCAGCTCGTCCGCCGCCACCTTCGCGACCAGCCACTCCATCACTGACTGGTGGACGAACGCGAACCCGCCCGCCTCCGTCCGCACCAGCAGCGACCCAGAACCGACGGCGTGCGCGGCCTGGTCGATCGAGTACCCGCGCTCGGTCAGCCGGGTCAACGTGCGCACCACGGTGTCTTCCAGGTCCGCCGTGTCGATGGTCGTCGCCGTGGTCTGCCACAGCCGCAACGCCAGCGCCGTGCACGCCGACAGCCGCTCCGCCCCGTCGAACGACGGCGTCCCGTGCCGGTGCCGTTGCCGGTCCACCTCCTGCACCAGCCAGAAGTCCACCAGCTCCCGGTACAGCTCGGCCGCGCTGATCCGGCCGTGCTGCCGGCGCACCTGGTGCAGCCGCTCGTCGTCCAGGTCGGCGATGAACGACAGCATCCTCGGGTTCCGGGACAGGCCCAGCAGGTCGTTGATCGCGCCCAACAGCTCGAACCGCGCCGCCGCACGGGCCGCGTCACCGTCGTAGTGCCTGGTCAGGAAGTCGCGGATCTGGTCGTCGGTGAAGTCCTCCAGCACCGCGACCCGGCTCGCGGTCAACGCCGACACCCGCCGGCCCAACGCGTTCAGCACCTGGTCGGTGGACTGGAAGTGCTGGCTGCGGCTCGTCAGCACGACCTTCGCCCGATCGGTCACGGCCTGCAGCAGCGTGGACAGGTAGTCGGCCGCGTTGTCGTACCCGACGCGCAGCTCGAGCTCGTCGAACCCGTCGAACAGCAGCGCCAGCCGACCGCTGCTGATCATGTACCGCAGCTTGGCCACCTCGACCGCGTCCACGCCCTCGCGCACGAGGTGCTGCGCCAGCAGCTCGTCCAGCGTCGGACCCTTCTCCAGGCTGCGCAGCTCCACCAGCACGGGCAGCAGGCCGGGGTGCTCGGCGGGCAGGGCGCGGGTCAGCTGCCGCAGCAGGAACGACTTGCCGCGCCCGAAGTCGCCGAGCACCACCACGAACCGGGCCACGTCCTCGCCGAGCCAGCCGAGGACCCGTCGCAGCAGGTCGTCGCCGCCTTCCTCGGACCCGGCCAGCACGAACCGCTGCGGCACGTACAGGTCAGCGGGGTAGACGCGGTCACCGGCCAGCCGCCGGGTCTGCCGCTGCGCCAACGGCCGCAGGTCCAGCAGTCCCTGGTACTCCACGAAGCTGCGCAGCCGCACGCCGCGCCGTCGTGCCGTGACCACCAGCCCGGCCTCGGCGGGCGCTCCGCTGTAGACCAGCTCGGACGGCACCGCCGGGTCGGCCGCGGCGAAGGAGGCGTGCACTTGCTCGACGAACGCGTCCACCACGGCGGCGGTCAGCTCGGCGACCACGCCGACCGGCCACTGCTCGAAACCGCCGCCGGGACGGGGCTTCGACACCCGGATGTAGTTCTCCTCGGCACGCGGCGTCACGGTCGCCGCCGGGTGTGCCACGCGGGTCGCTTCCAGCACGCGGTCGAAGAAGGTGTCCACGCCCCTGGCCAACCGCACAGGTGCCGCGGTCCACTCAGCGCCGCGGACGGGCGCCGCGACGAGCGACCAGGTGGCGGGCTCGTCGCGGAGGCTCGTGAGCGGGAGGTCGACGTCCACCGGGACCTGCGCCGGTCCCTGGACCGCGCTCAGCCGCCTGGCGGTCGCGTTGCGGTGATCCCGCAGGAGCTCGCCGAACCGCTCGACCTGCCGTTGGCCCAGGCCGAGGCCGTCGTCCTCGTGGGTGACCGGGATGGTCGAGTTGAGGCCGGCGACCACGAGCTCCAGCTCGGGGTAGTCGAACAGGGTCCACGGCTCGTCGGGCGTGAAGCTGAACCGCGCGCCGTGGAACTCCTCGAACGCGGCGGCGAACGGTCCCCACTTCGGCCAGTAGGGCGGCTTCGGGGTCCGGCCCCACGCCTCCTCCTGCCGGAAGTACGCCTCGCACGCCAACAGGTTCACGTCCCGCGCCCCGGGCACGACGACCACCCGTTCGCGGGGCAGCTTCACCGCGTCGGCCAGTTCGGCCAGGAACCGGAAGCCGCGCTCGAACTCGTCCGGCCTGCCGTGCTCGGTCAGGTCGCCGGTGAACACCACCAGGTCGGGGCGCAGCTCGGCGAAGTCGCCCGGCGGCCAGACGTCGTGCCCGGAGCCGAACCGCGTGCCGGCCAGGTGCAGCACGCTCAGCTCGTCCGGCCCGCCGGGCAGCTCCTCGCGCAGCCGGTCGGCGGCGACGGCGTAGCTGTCCTGGGAGGCGGCCGTCGCGATGATGCCGACCACGCGGCCGGTGCGGTTGTCCCACACCGGGCTGCCGCTGTACCCGCGTTGCACGGCCAGGGCGGACTCGCTGTCCAGCTGCACCAGCCGTCCGCCGACCTGGCCGCGGACCACGGCACGCGTCCAGGAGCCGTCCGGCCGGTTCGCCGGGTAGCCGAACACGTCGACCGCGGTGCCGGGGGGCGGGGGTGCGGCGGCCAGGCGGGCGGGCGTGACGCCGGCGGGGAGGTCGAGGTCGAGCGTGGCGATGTCGTCGCCCAGGCGGCCTTCGCGCGGTGGTGGCGGCGCCCACGTGCGCACGCGTGCCGTCACCGGTTCGCCGTTCAACGCGGGGAAGTCGACCTCGACCGCCTCCGTCGGCCGGGTCGCCGAGCGCGGGTCGAGGCCCAGGGCGAGGTTGACCACGTGGGCGCACGTGACGACGTGACGGCCGAGCACGACCCCCGCCCCGACGGTCCGACCGGCCGCGCCGGTGAAGCGGACGACGGAGCTGGGTAACGAGCCGTCGGGCATCGGTTAGAGGTACCACATACTGTTCGACCATGGACGTCCTCGTTGTCGATCACCCACTTGCCAGGGCGCGGCTGACCACCATGCGCGACGCCCGCACGGACAACGCGGCGTTCCGCGCCGCGCTGCACGAGCTGACCGTGATGCTCGTGTACGAGGCCACGCGCGACCTGCCCGTGGCCGAGGAGCGGGTGCACACGCCCGTCGCCCGGACCACCGGCTACCGCCTGGCGAACCCGCCGCTGCTGGTGCCCGTGCTGCGGGCCGGTCTGGGCATGGCGGACCAGGCGCACAAGCTGATCCCGGACGCGCAGATGGGCTTCGTGGGCCTGGCGCGTGACGAGGAGACCCTCCAGCCGACGCCGTACATGGAGTCGCTGCCGGACTCGCTGGCCGGCCGTCCGGTCTTCGTGCTGGACCCGATGCTCGCCACGGGCGGCTCCATGGCGTACACGATCCGCCTGCTGACCGACCGCGGTGCCACCGACGTGACCGCGATCTGCGCCCTGGCCGCCCCCGAGGGCATCAAGCACCTCGAAGACGCCGCCCACCCGATCCGCCTGGTCACCGCCAGCATCGACGAACGCCTGAACGACTCGGGCTTCATCGTCCCCGGCCTGGGCGACGCCGGCGACCGCCAGTACGGCGCCGTCCACTGACCCGCGCGTCGAACGCTCAGGTCCCGTGCGTCCTGAACGCGGGACCTGAGCGTTCGACTCGCGGTCAGGTCAGGTCGGTGGCGTGGTCGGCGGCCCAGGTGGCGAGGGTGCGGCCCCGGCGGCCCGTGACGGTGGTGAAGTCGGGGGTCACGGTGGCCGGTTCCTCGTTGTGCTGGGCCATGTAGCCGAGCAGGTACTCGGCGACGTCGTAGGGCAGGCCCTCGTCGCGGATCAGGGCGGCGCGGGCCTGGCCGTAGGTCAGCCGCTCGAAGCGGATCGGACGGCCCAGGCCGCGACCGATCGCCGCGGCCTGCTCCACGTGCGTCAGGGCCTCCGGCCCGCTCAACGTGTACGCCTTGCCCGCGTGCCCGTCGCGCAGCAACGCGTGCACCGCCACCTCGGCCACGTCGTCCTCGTGCACCGGCGCCCCGACCGACTCCGGGAACGGCGCCCGCACCACGTCCTCCTCCCGGATCGTCCGCGCCCAGATCAGCTTGTTCGCCATGAACTCGCCCGGCCGCACGTGCGTCCACTCCACGCCGGACGCCTCGATCACCCGCTCCACGTCGTGGTGCAGCTCGTAGCTCCCCGGCCGCCGCACGGTCACCGCGCTGCTCGACAGGAACACCACCCGCCGCAGGTCCGCCGCGCGCTCCAGGAACGCCCGCGCGTGCCCCGCCGCGTCCTCCGACTCGATCGCCGCCAGCAGGAACACCGCCGTCACGCCCGCCAACGGCAGCTCGCCCGGCCACGTCAGATCACCTCCCACCACCTCCACGCCCGCGGGCAGCGCGGCCCGAGCCGGGTTCCGCGTCAACGCCCGCACCGGCACGCCCGCCTCCGCCAACTGCCGCACGACCGCGCCGCCGATCGTTCCGGTCGCGCCGGTGACCAGGATCGCCACAAGTCCTCCCCAGACCAGGTATTCAAACTTGAACAAGGCCCGAAGCTAGCGCGATCACCACCCGCTCCGCACATGCAAAAGTTTGCAGCGCATGCGAGAACAATTCGCATTATTGGATTCGGCCGAACGGCCGTAGAGGTGGTCTAGACCTCATCACTACCGTGGTCCAGACCACACCGGAACGCCCGCGAGGAGAAGCATGTCGAGCAGGAGATGGGTGCTCCCCGCCCTCCTGGCCACCGCGATGGCCGTGTCGCCGGCGCAGGCCCTCGCGCACGGCGGCCACGGGGACCACGGCGGTCACGGTGGCCACGACAAACGCGAGCGGGTCGTCGGGTACTACACCCAGTGGAGCGGCTACGACCGCAACTTCCTGGTGCGCGACCTCGTGGCCAACGGCACCGCACCGCGGCTCACCCACCTCAACTACGCCTTCGGCTTCCTCGACGAGTCCGGCAAGTGCGTCAGCGCCGACCCGTGGGCGGACTACCAGCGGCCGTTCAGCGCCGAGCAGAGCGTCAACGGCGTCGCGGACGTCGCGGGTCAGCCGCTGTCGGGCAACCTGAACCAGCTCAAGCAGCTCAAGGCGAAGCACCCCGGGCTGCGGATCAACATCTCGCTCGGCGGCTGGACCGGCTCGAAGTACTTCTCCAACGCCGCCCTCACGCCCGAGTCGCGCGCCGCGCACGTGGCGTCCTGCCTGGACCTGTGGCTCAAGGGCAACCTGCCCGACGCCGCACCCGGTGCGGCGGCCGGCGTGTTCGACGGCGTCGACCTGGACTGGGAGTGGCCCTCGTCCGAGGCCGCGCCCGGCAACGTCGTGCGGCCCGAGGACAAGCAGAACTTCACCGCGCTGCTCGTGGAGTACCGCAAGCAGCTGGGCAAGCTGACCTGGCGCACCGGCAAGCGCTACGACCTCACCGCGTTCCTGCCCGCCAACCCGGCCCAGGTCGACCGCGGCTTCGAGGTGAAGAAGGTCTTCGACCTGCTGACCTTCGGCACCATCCAGGGCTACGACTACCACGGCGCCTGGGAGCCGCTGACCAACCAGCAGTCCTCGCTGCGCACGCCGGCGGCCGACCCGACCGCGCCGCCGTTCAGCTCGCAGGTCGCGATCGACCACTACCTGCGCAACGGCGCGCCGAAGAGCAAGGTCGTGATGGGCGTGCCGTTCTACAGCCGGGGCTGGACGGGCGTGCGGGACGAGAACAACGGCCTGTTCCAGCCCGCCACCGGCCCCGCGCCCGCGACCTACGAGGCCGGGTACGAGGACTACCGGATCCTCAAGGCGCAGTTGGCCCAGTTCACCGTGCACCGGGATGCCAAGGCCGGTCACGCGTGGTTGTTCGACGGCACCACGTTCTGGACCTGGGACGATCCGGTCGAGATGAAGCGCAAGGGTCGCTACGTGGCCGAACGGCGCCTTGGCGGCGCGATGATCTGGTCGCTCGACGGCGACACCGCCGACGGCGAGCTGATCAAGGCGCTCACGAGCGGACTGTCCTGAGCTGGACGGTCCACGGGGTCCGGGGAGGTTTCGCGGCGGCCACCTCCCCGGGCCCCACCCCCGTCTTCACGCGCTGCGCCACCCGTCCGCGTTCGCGCGGAGGGCGCGCTCGTAGACGGGAGCGATCTCGACCCCCGGCGGCAGGTTGCCGTTGAGCTCCAGGCTCACCAGGCCGTGCACCGTGCCCCACATGGCCAACGCGATCTGCTCGGGCGGCGGGTCCTGCACGAACGCGCCGGACTCCACCGCGCGCCCGACGTCCCGGACGACCGGCAGGAACGTCTGCACGGCCGCCTCCTTCGTCTCGTCGGACGGCTCGAAGTTCGGCACCACCTTGCTGAACATCACCAGGTAGAACTGCGGGTCGGCCAGCGCGCTCTCCCGGTACGCCAGGCCGATCTGGACCAGGTCCTCCACCGGGTCGCCGGTCTGCGGCACGGTCGCGATGCGTTCACCGAATCGGCGGAACGCCTCCTCGTACACGGCGTTCAGCAGCGCCGGCTTGCCGCCGAACAACGAGTACACGGCCGTGGTCGAGGTGTTGACATCCGCCGCGAGCCTGCGCAAGCTCAAAGCGCCCGGGCCTTCGGTGGACAGCAGTTCGCCCGCCCGCTCGAGCAGTCGCCCGCGGAGCGCGTCGTCGTGTGTCTTCGGTCGTGGCACCGGGGCATCGTATCGCAACACTGTTATAATTCGCGGCCTGGTCATCGTGGTATCAAGTTGGTACCGTCATTCTCCATGGCGATGACTCTGCGTCTGAGCGACGAGGAGAACCGGCGGCTCGACGAACTCGCCGCAGCCGAAGGCCGTTCGAAGCAGGAGGTCGTGCGCTTGGCGTTGGCCGAGCGGTGGGCCAGATTGCAGAAGGAGGAGCAGCTCTCCGAGGTCCTCGGACGCGTGCTCCCCAAGTACCGGGGCCTGCTCGACAGGCTCGGCTCCGCCTGATCCCGGCCCGCCCCGATTGCGGGTTCCCGTACCGAGGGCGCCCGACCGATTACTCGCTGCCCACGACGCCACACCTTCGGGTGATCGCACCCGCGCGCCCTCGCCGTTCGAACATATGTTCGATACGATCAATCCATGCAGCTCAACCGGTGCGGCATAGGGCGTTCACCCATATACCTCTGTGAACGTCCACGGGGGTCCGAAGCGCACCGGTATGGTGCGCCGTTGAAGATCGGGCTGCGTCCAGGTTGCGCTTCGGTGCACAACGCGGCCGACAACATCCTCGCCGCCTCCGGGGCGGGGAGGCGATACGGACCTGAGGGGGTGGGTAGTGGCGCCAGAGACGTCCCGGATGCGGCGTGGCCGCGCCGGAGTCCCCGCCCCTCAGGACAGGGAGCGCGTCAAGCAGTGGTCAACTACCTCGACGCCGGCGACTTGCTCGTGCTGGCGACCGCCGTCACCGGCGGGGATCTGGTCGTGCGCGACTTAGGTCTCCTCGACTCCGCAGCCCACCGCCCCAGGGCCACAGTGCTGGGGGTCGAGGCGTACGACACGCTCTGGCTCAAAGCTTCCGCGTTGCTCGACTCCATCGTCCGCACGCGCCCGTTGGCCGAGGGCAACTGGCGGCTGGGCTGGGTCGCCGCCGTGACGTTGTGCGACATCAACGGCTGGTGGATCGACGCCGAGGAGGACGAAGCCCTCGACCTGGTGCGGGCGCTCGGCCGGGAGCAGATCGACGTGGGCGGCATGGCCGCCCACCTGGAGGCCTGGGGCATGCCCAAGGACGACTGACCGACGGCCCCCGCGACGGGCGACGGCGCCGGATACCGCGAATCGGGTTGACCTGGAGTGCACTCCAGCTCCTACCGTCGACACCGTGACTTACTCGATCGCTCAAGCGGCCGAGCGCAGCGGGTTGTCGATCGACACGCTGCGCTACTACGAACGGATCGGCCTGGTCGACCCGCCTGCCCGGGACTCCGGCGGGCGGCGCAGCTACAGCGACGACGACCTCGGCTGGCTGGTCTTCCTGACCCGGCTGCGCACCACCGGCATGCCCATTCGCATGATGCGCGAGTACGCGCAGCTCAGGCACCGCGGCGCGGCCACCGCCGGTCGCCGCAAGCAGATGCTGTTCGAGCACCGCGCCGCGGTGCGCGCACGCATCGCCGAGCTGCAGTCGTGCCTGGACGTGCTCGACTACAAGATCACGCACTACGAGCAGATCGAGCACACCTTCGTCGAGGGGATCACGGCGTGAGGGCGTTGGGCGGACTCCGGGTCGGCGACCAGGGCCTGGGCTGCATGGGCATGAGCCAGTCCTACGGCGCGGGGGACGAGGCCGGGTCGATCGCCACCATCCACCGCGCGCTCGACCTCGGCGTCACGCTCCTCGACACCGCCGACGTCTACGGCGCCGGCGCGAACGAGGAGCTGGTGGGGCGGGCGATCAGGGGCCGCCGCGACGAGGTCGTGCTCGCGACGAAGTTCGGGCTGGGCGACCCGGACCGCAGGCCGCGCGGTGACGCCGCCTACGTCGAGCAGGCCCTCGACGCGTCGTTGCGCCGCCTGGGGGTGGACCACGTCGACCTGTACTACCAGCACCGGGTCGACCCGGACGTGCCGATCGAGGAGACCGTCGGCGCGATGGCCGAGCTGGTCGCCGAGGGCAAGGTCCGCCACCTCGGCCTGTCCGAGGCGAGCGCCGCGACGATCCGCCGCGCGCACGCCGTGCACCCGATCAGCGCCCTGCAGAGCGAGTGGTCGCTGTGGACGCGCGACGTCGAGGCCGAGGTCGCGCCGACGTGCCGCGAGCTGGGCATCGGCATCGTGCCGTTCTCGCCGCTGGGCCGGGGCTTCCTCACCGGCCGCGTCACGTCCGTCGCCGACCTGGCCGAGGACGACATGCGCCGCGGCCTGCCCCGGTTCGCCGAGGAGAACTTCGCCCGCAACACGGCCATCGTGGACGCGCTGCGCGCGCTGGCCGCCGAACGCGGCGTCACGGCCGGTCAGCTGGCGCTGGCCTGGGTGCACCACCAGGGCGAGCACGTCGTACCCATCCCGGGCACCAAGCGGGTGGAGTACCTGGAGGAGAACGTCGCCGCCGCCGAGCTGCAACTGGACGCGGACGAGCTCCGCGCGATCGAGGCCGCCGCACCCGCCGTCGCCGGCGACCGGTACCCGCCGGAGTTCCTGCGGCTGTCGAACAAGTGAGCTGGGAGGACCACCGTGGAGAAACGCCGGTTGGGCGCGCTCGAGGTGAGCGCGCAGGGCCTGGGCTGCATGGGCATGAGCGACTTCTACGGCCCCGGTGACGAGGCCGAGTCGACCGCCACCATCCACCGCGCCCTCGACCTGGGCGTCACGCTCCTCGACACGGCCGACATGTACGGGCCGTTCACCAACGAGGAGCTGGTCGGCCGGGCGATCAAGGACCGCCGCGACGAGGTCGTGCTGGCGACGAAGTTCGCCATCGTCCGCGACCCGGGGCTGCCCCGGTCCCAGTGGGGCCTGCGCGGCGACCCGGAGTACGTCCGGCAGGCCGCGGACGCGTCGTTGCGCCGCCTGGGCGTGGAGCACATCGACCTGTACTACCAGCACCGGGTCGACCCGAAGGTGCCCATCGAGGACACCGTCGGCGCGATGGCCGAGCTGGTCGAGCAGGGCAAGGTCCGGCACCTCGGCCTGTCCGAGGCGGGCGCGGAGACGATCCGGCGCGCGCACGCCGTGCACCCGGTCGCGGCCGTGCAGACCGAGTGGTCGCTGTGGTCGCGCGACATCGAGGACGAGGTCGTGCCCACGTGCCGCGAGCTGGGCATCGGCGTCGTCGCGTACTCGCCGCTCGGCCGCGGCTTCCTCACCGGCCGGTACACCTCGAAGGACGACTTCGCGGCCGGCGACTTCCGCCTGGTCGGCCAGCCCCGGTTCGCGGCCGGGAACTTCGACCGCAACCTCGCGCTGGTGGAGTCGCTGCGCGAGGTGGCACGGGAGCACGACGTGACGGCGGCGCAGATCGCGCTGGCGTGGGTCCACCACCAGGGCGCGGTGCCGATCCCCGGCACCAAGCGGGTGAAGTACGTGGAGGAGAACGCCGCCGCCGCGGACCTCTCGCTGACCGACGCGCAGCTGGCCCGCATCGCCGCCGCCGTGCCGCCCGACGCGGTCGCGGGCACCCGCTACCCGACCGAGGTGCTGCCCTCGCTCGGCCGGTAGCCGCTACCGGACCACGATGCCGTTGCGCCGGTTGAAGTCCTTCGCGCCCTGCATGGCCAGCACGATCGACACGATCACCAGCACCACCCACACGGGGAACGCGACGATCAGGCCGAGCACCGTCATGGCCAGCAGGACCAGCGGGAAGTTCACCAGCAGCAGGATCACGCCGAGCACCGTCTGACCCGCGTAGAGGTTGCCCGCCCCGAGCCACAGCAGCGACAGCAGCACCGCGATGCCGGGGTTCTTGGCGGTCACCACGCCCCGCACCTGCACCCCGTAGGGCGCGGGGTGCGCGGGCGGGTGCGGCGGCGGCGCCTGCGTCACCGGCCACTGCGTCGCACCGCAGACGGCGCAGTTGACGCTCGGCGGCTGCAGGTACGCGCCGCAGGAACCGCACATCGGCGGTGGACCTACCGGTTGGGTCATTCGACTGCCTCCACGTGTCGTCGCGGCAGTCTGTCGGACGGGGGAGGCGGAGCGTTACCGATCACATCGGAGCGTGATGGATCGCCCGGTCAGAGCAACGTCGCGGCGACCGTGGCGCCCAACTCCCGGCACCGCTCCCGCGCGTCGCCGTCCGGTGCGCCGGTCAGGCTCAGCGTCGGCGCCACCGGCCGCCACGCCAACCCGGTCGTGATGTCCCGCAACGCCTTCACCGCGCCCTCCGTGCCCAGGTTGCCGTGCACGTAGGCCCCGAACGGCCGGCCGCGCGTGGCGTCCAGGCACGGGTAGTAGATCGTGTCGAAGAAGTGCTTCAGCGCGCCGCTGATGTAGCCGATGTTGGCGGGCGTGCCGAGCAGGTAGCCGTCCGCTTCCAGCACGTCGGACGCGGTGGCCGACAGCGCGGGCCGCCGCACCACGTCGACGCCCTCGACCTCCGGGTCGTTCGCCCCCTCCAGCACCGCCTCGAACAGCTCCTGCATGGCGGGTGACGGCGTGTGGTGCACGATCAGCAGGCGGGGCACGCGGCCCAGGTTGCCGCGATCGGTGTGACGCGGCAACCGCTCGGTGGCACCGGTCCCGTCCGGGAAGTCGTCGTGCCTGGTCAACGGCTCGGGCGGGTGGCCGGGTCCGCGGCCGGGCGGTCGGCGTAGCAAGATCGACAAGCGGCGGGTGGGAACCGGCGGGGCCGCCGCACGTCTGGAAGTGTGTAGTCACCGGGAGGGAGTCATGGAAACTCGCAGCATCGCCACGATGAAGCGGAACCGGCGGATCACCTGGGGCGCGGGGGTGGGGATCGGGGTCGGGTTGATCGGCCTGCCGCTGGTGTTCATCGCCCTGTGGCCGGGCGTCGACCACAGCCCGTGGGACGTCAACACGATGATCCTCGCGACCGGCGTCGCGCTGTGCACCGTCAGCTACATCTCCGGCCGCATCTCGGTCGCCGCCGTCACGCAGCACCGGTCGCGCCCGGTGAGCCCGCCGACCAGGCGTCCGTACCTGGTGGCGGGCGGTGCGCTCGTCGTCGCCGTGCTGTGCCTGCTGCTCGCCCTCGCGTCCTGACCGCTCAGTCCGCGAGCAGCTCGGACACCCGGGCCCGCAGCTCGGCCAACCGCTCCCGGGCACGCACCCGGGCGGCCGGCAGGTCGTCGGACACCGGTTCGACGACCTCCAGGTACGCCTTGAGCTTCGGTTCGGTGCCGGACGGCCGCACGACCACCCGCACGCCTTCGCGGGTCAGCCTGACCACGTCGGCCTCGGGCAGCAGGTCCTCGAACGCGAATCCCGCCGGCGGCTCGCCGCGCAGCCGGGCCATCAACGCGCCGATCCGGCTCAGGTCGGTGAACCGCAGCGAGACCTGGTCGGTCAGGTGCAGGCCGTGGTCGACGGCGAGCTGGTCCAGCGCGTCGAGCAGGGTGCGGCCGGACGCCTTCAGCCCGGCCGCCAGGTCGCACGCCACCACGGCCGCAGAAATGCCGTCCTTGTCGTTGACGCAGGCCGGGTCGACGCAGTTGCCCAGCGCCTCCTCGTAGGCGAACACCAGGCCGTCGCCCGCGCGCACCAGCCACTTGAACCCGGTCAACGTCTCCGCGTAACGCGCGCCGTGCGCCCGGGCGATCGACTTCAGCAGCGAGGACGACACGATCGTGGTGGCCACCAACGGATCCGGGCTCTCCACAGTGGACAGCACCAGGGAGCCGAGGAGCACGCCGGTCTCGTCGCCGCGCAACATCCGCCACGACCCGTCCCGCTCGCGCACGCCCAGCGCGCACCGGTCGGCGTCGGGGTCCAGGGCGATGGCCAGGTCGGCGTCCTCCGCCGCCGCCAGCGCCAGCAACCGGTCCGCCGCGCCCGGCTCCTCCGGGTTCGGGAACGCCACGGTCGGGAAACCCGGGTCCGGCACGGCCTGCTCGCGCACGACCCGCACGTCGGTGAACCCGGCCCGCCGCAACGCCTCCACCGCCGTCGCGCCGCCGACGCCGTGCATCGGCGTCAACACCACGCGCAGGTCGCGCTGGACGCCGCGCGGCAGCGACGCGACCCGCTCCAGGTACTCGTCCACCTCGGCGTCCGACACCGGCAGGTAGTCGTCCGACAGCGGCACCGACACGGCCGCGGGCACGCCCCGGATCGCCGCCTCGATCTCGCGGTCCTCCGGCGGCACGATCTGCCCGCCACCGGCCAGGTACAGCTTGTAGCCGTTGTCCGCGGGCGGGTTGTGCGAGGCGGTGATCTGCACGCCCGCCACCGCCGCGTGCCGCTTGACCAGGAACGCCAGCACCGGCGTCGGCAGCGGTCCCGGCAGCACCCGCACGGTGAACCCCGCGCCCGCCAGCACACCGGCCGCCGCCGCCGCGAAGTCCTCCGAACCGTGCCGCGCGTCCCGGCCCACGAACACCGTGCCGACGTGCCCGTGCGCCTTGAGCCACGCGGCGAGGCCGGCCGTGGTGCGGATGACCACGGCCCGGTTCATCCCGTTCGGCCCGGCCCGCACGGGACCGCGCAGCCCCGCCGTGCCGAACGCCAGCGGGCCCGCCATCCGGTCGGCCACCTCGTCGGCCGCGGCGGCGTCACCGCCCATCGCCCGCGCCACGACGGTCTGCAGCTCCAGGCGCGTCGCCGGGTCGGGGTCGTCGGCGATCCAGCGGAACGCGGCGTCGCGCAGGGCCGGGGGGAGGGTCATGCCCGCGTCACCAGCTCCCGCAGCAGCGCGCCCATCCGGCTCGCCGCCGCCTGGCCCGCCTCCAGCACCTCTTCGTGGTTGAGCGGCTCGCCGGTGATGCCCGCGGCCAGGTTCGTCACCAGGGACAGGCCGAACACCTCGACGCCCTCCGCGCGGGCCGCGATGGCCTCCAGCACGGTGGACATGCCGACGAGGTCCGCGCCCATCGTGCGCAGCATCCGGATCTCGGCGGGCGTCTCGAAGTGCGGTCCGGGCAGGCCCGCGTAGACGCCGTCCTCCAGCGACGGGTCGATCTCCCGGGCGAGGTCGCGCAGGCGCGGCGAGTAGAGGTCGGTGAGGTCCACGAACCGCGCCCCGACCAGCGGTGACGACGCGGTCAGGTTCAGGTGGTCGCTGATCAGCACCGGCTGGCCGACCGCCATGCCCTGCCGCAGCCCGCCCGCCGCGTTGGTCAGCACGACCGTGCCGACACCCGCCGCGGCGGCCGTGCGCACGCCGTGCACGACCTTGGCCACGCCCTTGCCCTCGTACCCGTGCGTCCGGCCGAGCATGACCAGCACGTGCTTGTCGCCGACGCTCACCGAGCGCACCGTGCCGCCGTGGCCGACGGCGGTGGGCGCCTCGAACCCGGGCAGCTCGCCCATGGGCACCTCGGCGTCGGGCTCGCCGATGAGGTCGGCGGCGGGGCGCCACCCCGACCCGAGGACGACGGCGATGTCGTGCCTGCCCACCCCGGTCCGCTCGGCCAGCGCCTTGGCCGCGTCGGTGGCCAGGGCCTCAGGGGTGGTGTTCTCACTGATACCGGTCACGCCGCGAGCCTAATCGCCGCCTGTCCCCGTTGCCCGCAGTGCCGTGGGTCCCGGTGGTACCGCCGCCGGGCGAAGCGGTCGACGGGTGGAGCAGCGGACGCGGCATCCGACCGGTTGACGAATCCGCCACGCCGGGCACGACCCGTCCGGCTCAACTGCGGTCACGCGCGCCGCGGAATCCAGGAAACGAAAGGCCACGCGGTTCGCCGAGCGAATGGTCGAGAATCCGCCGGCATCCGGATTGGCGCCTCCCTACGGTCGATTCCCGTGAATGTCCACCCTGTCGCCAAGAATCCGATAGTCGCCCGACCGCGTGGCTCCGCGGTGTGGTTCATGTCGCTCGCGGCCGCGCTCGGGACGTCCACGACCTACCCGCTGCAGCCCGCGATCGCGGACGTCGCGGATTCCCTGGGCTCGTCGATCGCCGCGGTCGGAATCGCGCTCGCGTGCGGCCCGGTCGGCTACCTCGTCGGACTCGGCCTGCTCGTTCCGCTGGTCGACCGCTTCTCCCCGAGACGGGTGCTCGCGGCCCAGTTCGGGGTCCTGGCGGTCGCGTTGGCGGCGTGTGCCGCGGTGGGCAACGCGGTGGTGTTGGGACTGGTGATCGGCGTGGTCGGAGCCTGTTCGGCGGTGGGGGCGGGCCTCAGCTCGCTGGCGGGCCGGCTGGCCGGCGAACGTCGACGCGCGACCGTCCTGGGCATCGTCACCGCCGGGATCTCGGGCGGGATCCTCGCCGGCAGGATCGTGGGCGGTCGCCTCGCCGACGAGATCGGCTGGCGCGGGATGCTCCTCGGGTTCGCCGCCGCCTGCGCGCTGGTCGCGCTGTGGTCGCTGCGGGTGCTCCCGGCCGCGCGGGGCGGCGTCGGGCACGGCTACCTCGCCACCCTGCGCTCGGTGCCCGGGTTGTTCGCCCGGCACGCGCCGCTCCGGCTCGCGGCAGTGCGCGGCGCGCTGTGGTTCTTCGGGTTCTGCGCCGTGTGGTCCGGGCTCGCGGTAGCCCTCTCCGCGCCGCCGCACTCGCACTCGGCCGAGCGGATCGGCCTGTACGCGCTGGCCGGCCTCACCGGTGTCCTCGCGACCCAGGTCGCCGGCGCCTGGACCGATCGGGTGGGCGCGCGGCGCGTCGTCCTGGCGGGCTTGGCCGTGGCCGGGACCGCTGCGGTCGTCCTCGGCTTCACGCTCGAGAACACCGTCGTGACCCTCGTGTGCCTGGCCCTGTTCGACGCCGGTCTCTTCGCCGCCCAGGTCGCGAACCAGAGCACCGTCCTGTCCATCGACCCGGCGGCCCCCGCGCGTTTCAACAGCGCGTACATGCTGGTGTACTTCGTGGGCGGCAGCCTCGGCACCGCTTTCGGCGCGACCGCCGTCGAGTGGTTCGGCTGGCCGATCACCGCCGCGATCACGGCCGCCGTCATCGCCATAGCGGCCACGATCACCGTCCTCGCACCTCAGGGTGCGACCACACGTTCGGTTCCGTGATCCGGCGACCGGTGTTCGGCGGCCGATGTCGCCGCATTCGCCTAGTCGTTCACCCGGAACGTCGGCGCGATCGTGTCGAACAGCCGGCTCCGCCCCGTCTCCTCCTGCTCGGTCGGCACGACGACCTCGACCACCCACAGGTCGTTGCCGCGGGGCAGCACCCGCGAGTACCGGCTGCGACGCAGGTCAGGGCCGGGGGAGACGGTGTCGCGGCCCAGCGGGGTGGCCCGTTCGACGGTCCGGTAGCTGTACTGGACGCCCGGCTCCTTGCCCCCCGGCGGCAGTGCGTCGGTCGCTTCGAGGGCCTCGCCGAAGTACTGGTCCTCCGCCCACCGCGAGCGCACCAGCCGCAGGTAGTCCTTGATCGTGTTCCGCTCGTAGTAGTCCGGGAACCGCTGCACCGTCACCTCGTACCACCCGTTCGGCGCGACCAGGTGCACCACCGTGCTCGGGCCGAGCCCGTTGTTCGCCCGCTGCTCCAGGAAGCTGGTCCAGTCCGGCCCCACCTCGATGGTGAACTCGGCGCCCTGCTCGCCGTTCGCCGCCGCGGCCGACGCCGTGGTCGGCAGCAGCGACGGCGTCTCGACGATCGCGGGCGGTGACGGCGTCTCCTGCGTCGGCGGGGGCAGCAGGGACGCACCGGCGACCGTCCTGGTCAGGGCGAAGCCCGACACGCTGCCGATCGCGAACAGCACCACCGCCGACAACGCCACCAGCACCGTCAGCCCCGGCCGCCGAGTCAGCTCGCGCGTCGGCGCCTGCGCCACCATGAACGGCAGCGGCCCGGGATCGGCGGCCAGCGGCGTCTCCGGCGGTACCGGCGGCTTGACCGGCGCCGGCCGCACGACCTCCACCACCGGCCGGGTGGCCGCCGACGCCGGGAACACGTCCGTGCCCGGCTCCGGCAGCAGCGGCCGGACCAGCCGCCGCACCTCGGCCAACGTGATCCGCTCGTCCGGCGCCTTCACCATGAGGCCCGCGACCACGGCCTCCAACGCGCCGCAGGCCGACGCCGACGGCACGTCGCCGTGCACCACCTGGTTGATCGTCTGCAGCACGTTCGCGCCCTCGTACGGCTGCTGGCCGGTCATCGCCGCGAACAGCGTCGCGCCCAGCGACCACTGGTCCGCCGCGAACGACACCGCCGCGCCCGCCGCCACCTCGGGCGCGATGTACGCGGGCGTCCCCAACGTGATCCCGCGGCTGGTCAGGGTGGCCTCGGCGACGTTGCGGGCGATGCCGAAGTCGGTCAGCTTCACCCGGCCGTCGTCGGCCACCAGCACGTTGCCCGGCTTCACGTCCCGGTGCGTGATCCCGGCCCGGTGCGCGGCCTCCAACGCGGCGGCCACCGCGTCCGCCACCACCGCGCCCTGCACGTCGGTCAGCGGACCGCGCTGCCGCACTACCTCCGCCAACGACGACGACGGCACCAGCTCCATCACCACGTACGGGTCGCCGTCGACCTGCACCACGTCGTACAGCGTCACCAGGTTCGGGTGCGCGAGCGCCGCCGCCGACCGGGCCTCGCGCAGCGTCCGCTCCCGGATCACCTCGTCCTCGTCGTCCGAGCCGCCCGCCGGGCGCAGGATCTCCTTCACCGCGACGTCCCGCCGCAGCACCTCGTCGTGCGCCGCCCAGACGGTGCCCATCGAGCCGCGCCCCAGGACGTGCCGCAGGCGGTAGCGGCCGGCGATCAGTCGCTCGGATTCCACTGCGCCATCATCCACCAGCGTGGAAGACTGCAATCTGCATCGTTCACGGCGGTGAACCTCACATAGCCGTCGAACTACCGGTGAGTAACACTGCGGAGCATGATGGAGCCGTCAGGCGAGTTGGCGTTGGCCGCCGAATTCACCACCCCTGACCGCGAGCAGTGGCTGGACCTGGTCCGAGGCGTGCTGCGCAAGTCGGGCGCGGACTTCGACTCCCTGGTCACCACCACCTACGACGGCATCGCCGTCCAGCCGCTCTACACCGCCGCCGACCAGGCGCCGGACGCCGGTTTCCCGGGGTCGGCCCCGTTCACCCGGGGCGGTCGGCCGCAGGGCGCGGTCGAGGGCTGGGACGTCCGCCAGCAGCACCGGGTCGCCGACCGCGAGGCGGTGATGGCGGACCTGGAGAACGGCGTCACGTCGCTGTGGCTCAAAGGGCTCGACCCGGCCGCCTACGACGAGGTGCTGGCCGACGTCTACCTGGACCTCGCGCCGGTGGTCGTGGACGCGGGCGCGGACTTCCTCGAAGCCGGGCGGGCCATGCTGCGGGTCTGGGACCAGCGGCCGGTGCTCGCCAGTGAGGTGCGGGGCAACGTCGGCGCGGACCCCTTGGGCGTGCAGGCGCGCACGGGGCGGCCCGCCGACCTCGCCGCCCTGACCGACCTGCTGGGCAAGACCCGCGAGTTCCCCGGGCTGCGCCTGGTCGTCGTGGACGGCCTGCCGTTCCACGAGGCCGGCGGCTCGGACGCGCAGGAGCTGGGCGCGTCCCTCGCGGCCGGTGTCGCGTACCTGCGGCACCTGACCGAGGCCGGGCTGGACGTCGCGGAAGCCGTGCGGCTGCTGGAGTTCCGGTACGCGGCGACCGCCGACCAGTTCTCCACCATCGCCAAGTTCCGGGCCGCCCGGCGGCTCTGGGCGCGGGTCACCGAGGTGGCCGGCGCGCCGAGCCCGCAACTGCAGCACGCGGTCACGTCGCCCGCGATGATGACCCGCCGCGACCCGTGGGTGAACATGCTGCGCACCACCGTGGCGTGCTTCGGCGCGGGCCTCGGCGGCGCGGACGCGGTGACCGTGCTGCCGTTCGACCACGCGATCGGCCTGTCCGACGACTTCGCCCGGCGCATCGCCCGCAACACGCAGTCGCTGCTGCTGGAGGAGTCGAAGCTGGCCGCCGTGATCGACCCGGCGGGCGGCTCCTGGTACGTGGAACGGCTCACCGACGACCTCGCGCGCGCCGCCTGGGCGTGGTTCCGCGAGATCGAGGCCGCCGGCGGTCTGCCTGCGGCGTTCGACCTGGTCGGAGACCGGATCGCGGCCACCTGGGACCGGCGCCGGGCGAACCTGGCCGACCGGACCGACGCGCTGACCGGCGTCAGCGAGTTCCCGAACCTGGGCGAGCAGCCGGTGGTCCGCCCGCCCGCCCCCGAAGACCGGCCCGCCCCCGAAGACTCCTCTGCACCCGAAGACCGGCCCACCCCCGAAGTTCGGCCCGCACCCGGAGGACCGTCCGCACCCGGAGAACCGCGAGAACCGGGCCAGGCCAACGGCCGCGCTGCGCAGGAGTCCCCCTCGGGGGATCCCCGGTCTTCATTCTCCCAGAAGGGTCCGACAATCTCGGGCCCCCGAACCCGGCCCCTGCCCCGCATCCGGTACGCCCAGGACTTCGAGGCGCTGCGCGACGCGGCCGACGCGAGCCCCGAGCGCCCGAAGGTCTTCCTGGCCACCCTCGGCCCGGTCGCCGCGCACACCGCGCGGGCCGCGTTCGCGGCGAACCTGTTCCAGGCGGGCGGCATCGAGACGCCCGACGCCGGGCCCACCGGGACCGTGGACGACGTGGTCGCGAAGTTCCGCGAGAGCGGCGCCCGGATCGCCTGCCTGTGCGGCAGCGAGAGCAGCTACGCCGAGCTGGCCGCGCCCGTGGCGCGAGCGCTGCGCGAAGCGGGCGCGGAGCGGATCCTGTTGGCGGGCAAGAAGTCCGACGCGGAGATCGACGAGTACGTGTTCACCGGCTGTCCCGCCCTGGACGTGCTGGAGCACACGTTCGAATCCCTTGGAGTCCAGCGATGATCCCGAACTTCGCCGACATCGACCTGGGCGAACCCACCGCCGCCGCCGACGCCGCGCAGTGGCACGCCGCGCTCCAGGAGGCGACCGGCAAGGGCGCGGACGCGCTGACGTGGGAGACGCCCGAGGGCATCGGCGTCAAACCCGTCTACACGGCCGCCGACACCGAGGGCCTCGACTTCCTCGCGACCTACCCGGGCATCGCGCCGTTCCTGCGCGGCCCGTACCCGACGATGTACGTCAACCAGCCGTGGACCATCCGGCAGTACGCCGGGTTCTCCACCGCCGAGGAGTCCAACGCCTTCTACCGCCGCAACCTCGCGGCCGGCCAGAAGGGCCTGTCCGTCGCGTTCGACCTGGCCACCCACCGCGGCTACGACTCCGACCACCCCCGCGTGGCCGGTGACGTCGGCATGGCGGGCGTGGCCATCGACTCGATCTACGACATGCGCCGGCTGTTCGACGGCATCCCGCTGGACAAGATGAGCGTGTCGATGACCATGAACGGCGCCGTCCTGCCGATCCTGGCGCTGTACGTCGTCGCGGCCGAGGAGCAGGGGGTGGCGCCCGAGCAGCTGGCCGGGACCATCCAGAACGACATCCTCAAGGAGTTCATGGTCCGCAACACCTACATCTACCCGCCGAAGCCGTCGATGCGGATCATCTCCGACATCTTCGCGTTCACCTCGCGGCGGATGCCGAAGTTCAACTCCATCTCCATCTCCGGCTACCACATGCAGGAAGCCGGCGCGACGGCAGACCTGGAGCTGGCCTACACGCTCGCGGACGGCGTGGAGTACCTGCGGGCGGGCCGCGGCGCGGGACTGGACATCGACGCGTTCGCGCCTCGGCTGTCGTTCTTCTGGGCGGTCGGCATGAACTTCTTCATGGAAGTCGCCAAGCTGCGCGCCGCCCGGCTGCTGTGGGCGAAGCTGGTCAAGGGCTTCGACCCGAAGTCGCCGAAGTCGCTGTCCCTGCGCACGCACTGCCAGACGTCCGGCTGGTCGCTGACCGCGCAGGACGTGTTCAACAACGTCGCGCGCACGTGCGTCGAGGCGATGGCCGCCACGCAGGGGCACACGCAGTCGCTGCACACCAACGCGCTGGACGAGGCCCTGGCGCTGCCGACGGACTTCTCCGCGCGCATCGCCCGCAACACCCAGCTGCTGCTCCAGCAGGAATCCGGCACCACGCGGGTGATCGACCCGTGGGGCGGCAGCGCGTTCGTGGAGCGCCTCACGCACGACCTGGCGCACCGCGCGTGGTCGCACATCACCGAGGTCGAGGCCGCGGGCGGGATGGCGCAGGCCATCGAGGCGGGCATCCCGAAGCTGCGCATCGAGGAGGCCGCCGCGCGCACCCAGGCGCGCATCGACTCCGGCCGGCAGCCGGTGATCGGCGTGAACAAGTACCAGGTCGAGTTCGACGAGAAGATCGACGTGCTCAAGGTCGACAACGCCGGTGTGCGCGCGCAGCAGCTGGCGAAGCTGGCCCGGTTGCGCGAAGAGCGCGACCAGTCCGCCGTCGACTCCGCGCTGACCGCGCTGACCGAGGCCGCGGGCTCCGACGGCAACCTGCTGGAGCTGGCGATCTCCGCGGCTCGCGCCAAGGCCACCGTCGGGGAGATCTCCGAGGCGCTGGGCAAGGTGTGGGGCAGGCACTCCGCGCAGATCCGCACCATCACCGGCGTGTACCGGGAGGAGGCCGGGTCCGTTTCCCCGGGAGAGAGGACGCCAGTGGTGGCTACCCTCGAGGCGGCCGCGGCGTTCGCCGAGGCCGAAGGGCGTCGACCGCGCATCCTGGTCGCCAAGATGGGCCAGGACGGGCACGACCGCGGCCAGAAGGTGATCGCGACCGCGTTCGCCGACCTCGGCTTCGACGTGGACGTCGGCCCGCTGTTCCAGACGCCGGAGGAGGTCGCGCGCCAGGCCGTCGAGGCCGACGTGCACATCGTCGGCGTGTCGTCGCTGGCCGCGGGCCACCTCACGCTGGTGCCCGCGCTGCGCTCGGCGCTGGCGGGGATGGGCCGCGAGGACATCATGATCGTGGTCGGCGGCGTGATCCCGCCCCAGGACTTCGACGCGCTGCGCGAGGCGGGCGCGGCGGCGATCTTCCCGCCCGGCACGGTCATCGCCGACGCGGCGGGCGACCTGCTGCGCGAGCTCGCCGGGCAGCTCGGCCACGACGACCTGCCGGGACGAGATGGCTAGGCCGGTCGACGTCGGCGAGTACGCCAAGGGCGTGCTCGCCGGCAACCGGGGCACGCTGGCCCGGGCCATCACGCTGGTCGAGTCGACGCGCCCGGACCACCGCGCGTCGGCGCAGGAGCTGCTGGTCGAGCTGCTGCCGCACTCGGGCAACGCGCACCGCGTCGGCATCACCGGCGTGCCCGGCGTGGGCAAGTCGACGTTCATCGACGCGTTCGGCTCGATGCTGACCGCGCGGGGCCACCGGGTGGCGGTGCTGGCGGTCGACCCGTCGTCCACCCGCACCGGCGGCTCGATCCTGGGCGACAAGACCCGGATGGCCCGGCTCGCGGTGGACGAGGCGGCGTTCATCCGGCCGTCGCCGACCTCCGGCACGCTCGGCGGCGTGGCCAGGGCGACCCGCGAGACGATCGTGCTGGTCGAGGCCGCGGGCTACGACGTGGTGCTGGTCGAGACGGTCGGCGTCGGCCAGTCCGAGGTCGCGGTGGCCGACATGACCGACTGCTCGCTGCTGCTCACCCTCGCCCGCACCGGCGACCAGCTCCAGGGCATCAAGAAGGGCGTGCTGGAGCTGGCCGACGTGATCGCGGTCAACAAGGCCGACGGCCCGCACGAGCAGGACGCCCGCAAGGCCGCCCGCGAGCTGGCCGGCGCGCTGCGGCTGCTGCGCCCGCCGGACGCCCCGTGGCACCCGCCCGTGCTGACGTGCAGCGGGCTGGACGGCTCCGGGCTCGACACCGTGTGGCGGCAGGTCGTCCAGCACCGGGAGACCCTGGAGGCGGGCGGCGGGCTGGCCGAGCGGCGGCGTCGCCAGCAGGTCGACTGGACCTGGGCCATGGTGAACGACCAGCTGCTCACGAGCCTGCGCGCGGCGCCGGGCGTGCGCTCGGTCGTGCCCGAGGTGGAACGGCAGGTGCGCGCCGGCGAGCTCACCGCCACGCTGGCCGCCGAACGCATCCTGGCCGCGTTCCGCGCCGACCCGGGTCGAGGCTGGTAGCGGGCACGTGGCGGGCTCGTTCGCTCACAGCACGTGAACAAAAGCCGGTTTGGATGACCACCGACAGTGGTAACCACGAAACGCGGTGGCTAGGCTTGGCGACCATGTGGCGATCTGTGCTCGCGGTGTGCCTGTTCGTGCTGGCCGGTGTGTTCACCGCGTCGGGCACAGGCGCCGCCGTGACGCCCGCGCCGCACCTCGCGGTCCAGCCCACGGAGACCCTGGCGCCCGGCGGCACCATCCAGCCCGACGGCACCGTGCCGCCCGGTCCGGAGATCAACGCGCCCCAGGAGGAGCAGCAGCCCGCGTCCAGCGGCGAGACCCGCCGCAAGCTGTGGATCGGCGGTATCGCGCTGCTGCTGTTCGCCCTCGTCTACTGGCGCAACAAGAAGCGCTGGTCGAAGTGGAAGGCCGGGCGCAAGTCCGGGTGATTCCACCTGGTGGGAACCCGGTGGCGGCATGTGGTCGCCATCTAGCATGGCCTGCGCGAACGCGCACGGTCGCGCGCACGTGATCGGTCTGACCGAACATCGCGCACCGCTCGGCGCAGCCCCGCGACCGGTTGCCGGTTGATCAACCAGGGGTGCGACGCGCTCGCCGGACCGTGATGCAGGATGGACGCAAATGAGTACCGACTTCAAGATGAGCACACGCTCGGCCGTCGAGCGGTACTCGACTGCGCTGGTGGACCTCTCCCGCAGCATCCACGCGGAGCCCGAGCAGGCGTTCGCCGAGCACCGCAGCGCGGCCAAGGTCGCCGACCTGCTGGCCGCCGAGGGCTTCGAGGTCGAGCGCGGTGTCGCGGACCTGGAGACGGCGTTCACCGCGTCGTTCGGCTCCGGCGAGCTGGTGCTGGGGCTGTGCGCGGAGTACGACGCGCTGCCCGAGGTCGGCCACGCGTGCGGGCACAACGTCATCGCCGCCGCCTCGGCCGGAGCGGCCCTCGCCCTGCGTGACCTGGCCGACGAGCTCGGCCTCACCGTCCGGGTGATCGGCACCCCGGCGGAGGAGGTCGGCGGCGGCAAGGTGCTGATGCTCGAACGCGGGGTATTCGACGACGTGGCGTTCTCGATGATGGTGCACCCGGCCCCGTACGAGGCCGTGGCCGCGCGATCGCTCGCCATCACCGACGTCGAGGTCCACTACACCGGCAAGCCGTCCCACGCCGCCGCCGCGCCCCACCTGGGCGTGAACGCGGCCGACGCGATCACGGTCGCCCAGGTCGCCATCGGGCTCGCCCGCCAGCACCTGGAGCCGGGACAGATGGTCAGCGGCATCGTCACGCGCGGCGGCGCCGTGCCCAACATCGTGCCCGCGCGCACGTCGGCGATGTTCGACCTGCGCGCCGACGACCTCGAATCGCTGCGCCGGCTGGAGGAGCGGATGAACCGCTGCTTCGAGGCGGGCGCGGTCGCCACCGGCTGCACCCACGAGGTCGTGAAGGTCTCGCCGGTGTACGCCGAGCTGACCCCAGACCCCTGGCTCGCGGACGCCTACCGGCACGCCGCGATCGAGCTGGGCAGGCATCCGTTGAGCCCCGAGGAGGAGCTCAAGGAGAAGATCGGCAGCACCGACATGGGCAACATCACCCGTGCGCTGCCGGCCATCCACCCGACCATCGCCATCGACTGCGGAGACGCGGTGAACCACCAAATCGAGTTCGCGACCGCCTGTGCGTCGGCCTCGGCCGACCGAGCTGTGCTCGACGGGGCGCTCGCACTCGCCTGGACCACAATTTCCGCTGCCACCGACGGTGCGCAGCGCTCTCGACTGCTGGCGGGTGTGGCATGACGGTCGTGGACTCGCGTCGGCCGGAGGAGGGTGCCGAGGTGCTGTTGACCGATCGCGGGGTCAGCATTGCCCCTGTGGATGATCCCGGTGAGGGGCGCGGACCCTCGTGGCTCGACGACTGGCTGGCGGCGAACGCCTCCGAGGTCGTCGCCTGGCGCCGGCACCTCCACGCGCACCCGGAGCTGTCCCGGCACGAGTTCGCCACCACCGAGCTGATCGCCGACGTGCTGCGCTCGGCCGGCCTCAAGCCGCGCATCCTGCCCGGCGGCACCGGCCTGGTCTGCGACGTCGGCTCCGGGCCGCGCTGCGTGGCGCTGCGCGCGGACATCGACGCCCTGCCGCTGCCGGAGAACACCGGCGCCCCGTACTCGTCCACTGTGGACGGCGTGGCGCACGCGTGCGGGCACGACGCGCACACCACCGTGCTGCTGGGCGCGGCGCTGGCGCTGGCGTCGGCCACCGAGCTGCCCGGACGGGTCCGCCTGGTGTTCCAGCCCGCCGAGGAGGTCATGCCGGGCGGTGCGCTGGACGTGCTGGCGGCGGGCGGTCTCGACGGCGTGGAGCGCATCTTCGGCCTGCACTGCGACCCGCGGCTGGAGGTCGGCCGCATCGGCACCCGGATCGGCGCGATCACGTCGGCCAGCGACATGCTGGAGCTGCGTCTGACCTCCCCCGGCGGCCACACGTCCCGGCCGCACCTGACCGCGGACCTGGTGCACGCGCTGGGCACCGTGATCACGGGCCTGCCGGGCCTGCTGTCCCGCCGCGTCGACCCCCGTTCGGGCACCGTCCTCGTGTGGGGCGCGGTGCACGCGGGGGAGGCCCCGAACGCCGTGCCGCAGGACGGCGTGCTGCGCGGCACGCTGCGCACCGGCGACCGCGACATCTGGGCCGAGCTGGAGCCGTTGATCAAGGAGCTGGTGGGCGCGCTGCTGGCCCCGACCGGTGTCGGCTTCGACCTGCACCACCGGCGCGGCGTCCCCCCGGTCGTGAACGACCGGGAGAGCACGGTGCTGCTGCGCGCGGGCGTCGAGGCGGCGTTGGGCGAGGACGCGCTGGCCGGCACGGAGCAGTCGTCGGGCGGCGAGGACTTCGGCTGGTACCTGGAGCACGTGCCGGGCTCGTTCGCGCGCCTGGGCGTCTGGGACGGCGTCGGCAAGCAGAAGGACCTCCACCAGCCGGGCTTCGACCTGGACGAACGCGCCCTGCTGGTCGGCGTGCGCGTGATGGTGCACGCGGCCCTGGCCGCCCTGGCCTGACCCGGTCCCGGCGCGGGGCCGCCCCCCCCGCGGGGGGGGGGGCGGGT
>NZ_JBEOVG010000065.1:0-53038 GCF_040295345.1 Actinosynnema sp. NPDC002837 | reverse complement strand
TGCGCGTGATGGTGCACGCGGCCCTGGCCGCCCTGGCCTGACCCGGTCCCGGCGCGGGGCCGCCCCCCCCGCGGGGGGGGGGGCGGCGCCGGCCGGTCTGGCAGGCTCGGTCGCGACCACGTGGCCCGGCGTCTCACCGCTGGTGACCCAGCGTCGTCAGGGCTTGGCGCGGGATCACACGAACCACCGCAAAGTCGAGTCGTGCTCGCACGGTCCGTCACCGGAAATTCCGCGGCGACCCGGACTGATCGCGGGCGGAACTGCTTGCTTCAAGCCCGCGAAACCTGCCCGTAACACCAGGGGCGGGACAGTTCACCTGCCCGAAACCTGAGGCGCAACCGCGTGAAACAGGACATACCGATGCTCCCTGCAACCGACGTGCAGTGGAGGTCGACGTGGATACAGGGGACACCGCCTGGGTGCTCACCAGTGCCGCACTGGTGCTGTTGATGACGCCGGGACTTGCCTTCTTCTACGGGGGCATGGTCCGGTCGAAGAGTGTGCTCAACATGATGATGATGAGCCTGGGCGCAATCGCCGTGGTCGGTGTGCTCTGGGTGTTGGTCGGCTATTCGATGGCGTTCGGCACCGACGTCGGCGCCGGTCTGCTCGGCAAGCCGTTCGAGTTCTTCGGCCTCGACGGCCTGCTCGGCAAGGAGTCGTTGTCGGGGACCATCCCGAGCACCGTCTTCGTCGCGTTCCAGGCGATGTTCGCCATCATCACGGTGGCGCTGATCTCCGGCGCGATCGCCGACCGGGCGCGCTTCGGGCCGTGGCTGCTGTTCGCCGGCCTGTGGGCCGTGCTCGTGTACTTCCCGGTCGCGCACTGGGTGTTCGACTTCGACGGCAAGGACGCTGACGGCAACGTCGTCGACGCGGGCGGCTGGATCGCCAACAAGCTGCTCGCCATCGACTTCGCGGGCGGCACGGCGGTCCACATCAACGCCGGTGCGGCGGGTCTCGCGCTGGCGCTCGTCCTCGGCAAGCGCGTCGGTTGGCCGAAGGACCGGATGAAGCCGCACAGCCTGCCGCTGGTCGTGCTGGGCGCGGGTCTGCTGTGGTTCGGCTGGTTCGGCTTCAACGCGGGCTCCGCCCTCGGCGCGAACGCCACCGCCGGCGTCACCTTCGTCAACACCCTGGTCGCCACCGCCGCCGCGATGCTCGGCTGGCTGCTCGTGGAGCGGGTCCGCGACGGCAACGCCACCACGCTCGGCGCCGCGTCCGGCGTCGTCGCGGGTCTGGTCGCGATCACCCCGGCCTGCTCGGCGGTCACCCCGCTCGGCGCCATCGCGATCGGCGCGATCACCGGCGCCCTGTGCGCCCTGGCGGTCAGCCTGAAGTACCGATTCGGCTTCGACGACTCGCTCGACGTCGTGGGCGTGCACCTGGTCGGTGGCCTCTCGGGCACCATTCTCATCGGCTTCTTCGCCAGCTCCGCCGCCCCGGCGGGCATCGACGGCCTCTTCTACGGCGGCGGCGTCGACCAGCTGTGGCGGCAGGCCGTCGGCGCGCTGGCCGTGCTCGCGTACTCGTTCGTGCTGAGCCTCGTCCTCGGCTACCTGGTCAAGCTCACCGTCGGCTTCCGCGCCGACGAGGAGGCCGAGGTCGCCGGCATCGACGAGGCCGAGCACGCGGAGACCGCGTACGAGTTCGGCAGCGGCATCGGCGCCCGTGGCGGCAGCAAGCCCAGTGTCGCCGCCGGCGCCACTGCGGTCCTCGAGGGGAGCAACAAGTCATGAAGTTGGTCACCGCGATCATCAAGCCCTTCACCCTGGACGACGTGAAGGCGTCCCTGGAGCAGCTGGGCGTGCTGGGCATGACCGTCAGCGAGGTCCAGGGGTACGGCAGGCAGAAGGGCCACACCGAGGTCTACCGCGGCGCCGAGTACGCCGTGGACTTCGTGCCCAAGCTGCGCATCGAGGTCCTGGTGGACGACACCGCCGTGGAGAAGGTCCTCGACGCCGTCGTGGAGGCCGCGCGCACCGGCAAGATCGGTGACGGGAAGGTCTGGGTGACGCCGGTCGACACCGTCATCCGGGTCCGCACCGGGGAGCGCGGCTCGGATGCCCTATAGGGATCCGAAGTAGGAATGGGAGACGGCCGTATGGATAACGCCGAGGCGGCCGTCGTCACGGCTGACGACCTGGTGCGAGCACGCGATCGGCTGCTCGCGCCAGGTCGGCGCCGTTTGACGGGGGAGTCGCTGCGCGAGGCGCTGGTGGACCTGCACGAGTTCTGGCTCACCGCGCACGCCTCGCTGGCGGGCGTCGGCGGACCGGGCGGTGGGGTCGCACTGGTCGCCGTGGGGGGTCTGGGCAGGCGGGAGCTGGTGCCCTATTCCGATCTCGACCTGCTCCTGGTGCACAACGGGCACAAGGGCGTGGACGGGATCGCCGAGAAGCTCTGGTACCCGCTGTGGAACTCCGGCATCGGCCTGGACCACTCGGTGCGCACGGTCGGCGAGGCGCTGCGCGTCGCCGCCGGCGACCTGCGCACCGCGCTGGGGCTGCTGGACATCCGCCACATCGCGGGCGACCAGGAGATCAGCCAACGGCTGACCGACAGCGCCCGGCAGGCGTGGCGCACGGGGGTGCGCACGAGGCTGGACGAGATGGCCGAGTCGGCGTCGCGGCGGTGGGCGCGCAGCGGCGAGATCGCGCACCGCGTCGAGCCGGACCTCAAGCACGGCCGCGGCGGGCTGCGCGACGTGACGCTGCTGGACGCGTTGAGCGCGGCGCAGCTGACCGACCGGCCGTCCGCCGAGGTCAACGAGGCCCGCAAGCTGCTGCTGGACGTGCGCACCGAGCTGCGCCGGGTGGCGGGCAGGCCGCGCGACGTGCTCCGCGCGCAGGACGGCGACGAGGTCGCCACCGCGCTGGGCCTGCAGGACCGCTTCACGCTGGCCCGTTCGATGTCGTCCGCCGCGCGCACGATCGTCTACGCCGTGGACGTGGCCATGCGCACAGCGCGCGCCGCGGTGCCCAAGCGCGGACTGGGCGTGTTCGCCCGTTCCCCGCTCAGGCGGGCACCGGCCAGACGTCCGCTGGACGAGGGCGTCGTGCTGCACGGCTCCGAGGTGGCGTTGGCGCGTGACGCGGTACCCAGCCGTGACCCGGCACTACTACTACGGGTCGCCACGGCCGCCGCACGCAGCAAGCACCCGATCGCCCCGGGCACGTTGGCCAAGCTCGCCGACTCGGCCCCGGAGCTGCGCCAACCGTGGCCGAGGGAGGCGCGCGAGGAGCTGCTGGCCCTGCTCGGCACCGGCGTCGGCCTGATCGACGTGGTCGAGGCGCTGGACCGCACCGGCCTGTGGGGCAGGCTGTTCCCCGAGTGGGGCGCGGTGCGGGACCTGCCGCCGCGCGACGCCGCGCACACGTGGACCGTCGACCGGCACCTGGTGCAGGCCACCGCGCACGCCGCGCGCCTGGTGACCAGGGTGTCCCGGCCGGACCTGCTGCTGCTCGGCACCCTGGTGCACGACATCGGCAAGGGCAGGCAGGCCGACCACTCCGAGGTCGGCGCGGCGATCACCACGCAGATCGCCGAACGGCTCGGCCTGTGGCCGCAGGACGTGGCCACGCTCACCGCGCTGGTGCGCCACCACCTCCTGCTGCCGCACACGGCCACCCGCCGTGACGTGGAGGACGAGGCCACCGTGCGCCGCGTGGTGGACACGCTCGGCGGCGACCCCGTGCTGCTGGAGCTGCTCTACGCGCTGGCCGAGGCCGACGCCGTGGCCACCGGGCCGGGCGTCTGGTCGGACTGGAAGGCCTCGCTGATCAGCGACCTGGTCGCGCGCTGCCGCACGGCGATGGCGGGCGACCCGCTGCCCAAGCCGGAGCCGCTGGACCAGCGCCAGCAGGACCTCGCCCGGGCCGTGCTGGACAGCGGGAAACCGGACGTGCTGGTCGACCCGGGCGACCACGCGGCCACCGTGACGGTCGTCGCGCCCGACCGGCCGGGGCTGCTGTCGCGCGCGGCGGGCGTGCTCGCGCTGAACTCCCTGGAAGTGCACGCCGCGACCCTGCGCTCGCACGAGGGCGCGGCCGTGGACGTGTTCACCGTGTCGCCCAGGTTCGGCTCCCTGCCGGACGTGACCCTGCTGCGCGAGCAGCTCACCAGGGCGCTGGACGGCTCCCTCGCGCTGGCCGACAAGCTCGCCGCGAAGGAACGCGACTACGGCGGCCCGCCGCAGGACCCGCCACCGCCGAGGGTGCTCTGGTTCGACGACGAGTCGACCGGCGCGGTGGTGCTGGAACTGCGCGCGGCGGACCGGATCGGGCTGCTGCACCACGTCGCGGACGCGTTGGAGCAGTCCGGAGTGGACATCGTCTGGTCGCGGGTGTCCACATTGGGCTCCACGGTGGTGGACTCGTTCGCCATCACGCTGCCCGACGGCGGCGACGCCGACCAGCGGCGGCGGATCGAGCGGGCCGTGCTGCTGGCCGCGCGCTGAGGTTGCGTAGGTCTACGCACAACCGACCGAGGGGGCTCACGCTGCCGGTGGACCCCGTGCCGGGGGAGGCTTCTCCCGTGGCACGGGGGACCGCGCGGACCGGGGGGCGCCGGCGGGGTCAGCGCCACCGCGTGGTCGGGAGCGGCCTGTCGAGGGGTTGGGCCGCTCTCGATCACGCCCGGAACTCGTGGGCGTCCGAAACGTCTCTTTAGTATGGATGCGATGACCGCTGTCGCCGTGAGGCCGCGCTCGCTGGTCGTGCTGGCCGGACTGCCGGGAGCGGGTAAGTCGACGCTGCTCGCCGCCGCCGACACGGACGGCGCGCCCGCCGTCGTGCTCGACTCCGACCAGGTGCGGACCAGCCTCCGCGCCTTCTTCCCCGAGTCCCTGCCCTACCGGCTCTACCGGCCGTTGGTGCACTTCGTGCACCGCGCCCGGATCGTGTGGTTCGCGATCACCACGAGCGGCCTGCTGCTCGTGCACGAGCCGTCCACCCGCCCGACCACCCGCGCCGGCCTCGTCGCCGTCGGCGTGCTGACCAACCGGCCCAGGCACTTCCTGTGGCTGGACGCGAGCCCGGAGCAGGCCCTGTCCGGCCAGGTGGCGCGGGGCAGGCTGATCCGGTCGCGGTCGTTCGCCCGGCACGTGCGCCGCGCGGCCAAGCTGCGCGCCCGCTTCGCCGAGGGCGTGCCGCCGCGCGGCTGGCAGGGCCTGACCCTGCTGACCCGTCGTGACCACCTGCGCCTGTCGGTGACGCCGGCGTGAACGGCTACCCTGAGTACGAGGAACCCACCGACGACGTGCGAGGTCTGGCGGCATCGTGTTCAACACCCTTTCCGACCGGCTCACCTCGGTCCTGCAGAACCTGCGGGGCAAGGGGCGGCTGTCCGAGGCCGACATCGACGCGACCGCGCGCGAGATCCGGGTCGCGCTGCTGGAGGCCGACGTCGCGCTGCCCGTGGTGCGCACGTTCATCGCGAAGGTCAAGGAGCGCGCCAAGGGCGCCGAGGTCAGCCAGGCCCTGAACCCGGCCCAGCAGGTCGTCAAGATCGTCAACGAGGAGCTGGTCGGCATCCTCGGCGGGGAGACCCGCAGGCTCAACCTGGCCAAGAACCCGCCGAGCGTGATCATGCTCGCGGGTCTGCAGGGCGCCGGCAAGACGACCCTGGCGGGCAAGCTCGCCAAGTGGCTCAAGGGCCAGGGCCACACCCCGATGCTGGTGGCGTGCGACCTCCAGCGCCCCAACGCGGTGACCCAGCTCCAGGTGGTCGGCGAGCGCGCGGGAGTGCCCGTGTTCGCCCCCGAGCCGGGCAACGGCGTGGGCGACCCGGTCGACGTGGCCCGCAAGGGCATCGAGGAGGCCAAGCGGGCGCAGCACGACATCGTGCTGGTCGACACCGCGGGCCGCCTCGGCGTCGACGAGGAGATGATGCGCCAGGCCGTCGACATCCGCGCCGCCGTGCAGCCCGACGAGGTGCTGTTCGTGGTCGACGCGATGATCGGCCAGGACGCGGTGAACACCGCCACGGCGTTCCGCGACGGCGTCGGCTTCACCGGCGTGGTGCTCACCAAGCTCGACGGCGACGCCCGCGGTGGCGCCGCGCTCAGCGTCCGCGAGGTCACCGGCCAGCCCATCCTGTTCGCCTCGAACGGCGAGAAGCTGGAGGACTTCGACGTCTTCCACCCGGACCGGATGGCGAGCCGGATCCTGGGCATGGGCGACATGCTCACCCTCATCGAGCAGGCCGAACAGGCGTTCGACGCCGACCAGGCCGAGGCCGCCGCGGTCAAGATGGGCTCCGGCCAGCTCACGCTCGAGGACTTCCTGGAGCAGATGCTGGCCCTGCGCAAGATGGGCCCGATCGCGAACCTGCTCGGCATGCTGCCCGGCGCGGGCCAGATGAAGGACCAGCTGGCCAACCTGGACGAGCGGCACCTGGACCGGGTGCAGGCGATCATCCGGGGCATGACCCCGGCCGAGCGCGACGACCCGAAGATCATCAACGCGTCCCGCCGGCTGCGCATCGCCAACGGCTCGGGCGTCCGGGTCAGCGACGTGAACGACCTGGTCAACCGCTTCTTCGAAGCGCGCAAGATGATGAGCCAGATGGCCGGCCGCTTCGGCCTGCCCGGCGGTGGCGGCAAGAACAACCGCAAGGGCAAGGGCAAGAAGGGGAAGAAGGGCAAGGGCCGCGGCCCCACGCCGCCGAAGGTGCGCGGCGGGTTCCCGGGGATGCCCGGGATGATGCCCGGCATGCCCCCCCAGGGCGGCGGCCCCGCGCTGCCCCCCGGCCTCGGCGGCTTCGACCAGCTCCCACCCGGCTTCGACCCGTCGAAGCTGAAGTTCGACAAGTGAGCGGCCTGCACCTGCGGGGCGTCGTCCTCCCCGAGGGCGGCGACCCGCAGGACCTGTGGGTGGTCAACGGGCGGATCCGCACCCGGCCGGTGCCCGGCGCGACCACCGTCAGCAGCGGTGGCTACCTGGTGCCCGGCCTGGTCGACGCGCACTGCCACGTCGGCCTGGGCGCCAAGGGCGCGGTCGACCTGCCCGAGGCGGTCGACCAGGCCCTCGCCGACCGGCGGGCGGGCACGCTGCTCATCCGCGACTGCGGCTCGCCGCTGGACACGCGACCGCTGCAGGAGCGCCTCGACCTGCCCCGGATCATCCGCGCGGGCAGGCACCTGGCCAGGCCCAAGCGGTACATCAAGTACCTGGGCGTCGAGATCGAGGACCCGGCCGACCTGCCGGCCGCGGTGGCCGAGCAGGTCGCCGCCGGCGACGGCTGGGTGAAGCTGGTCGGCGACTGGATCGACCGCTCCACCGGCGACCTCGCGCCCCTGTGGACCGAGGACGTGCTCACCGAGGCGATCAAGGTCGCGCACGAGAACAAGGCCAGGGTCACCGCGCACGTCTTCGGCGAGGAAGCCCTGCCCGCCCTGCTCAACGCGGGCATCGACTGCATCGAGCACGGCACGGGCCTGACCGACGACACGATCGCGCAGATGGCCCGCAACGGGACCGCGCTGGTGCCGACGTTGATCAACATCGAGAACTTCCCGGACATCGCGGCCGGCGCGGACAAGTACCCGGTCTACCAGGGCCACATGCGGCACCTGTACGAGCGCAACGCCGGGACCATCGCGAAGGCGGTCGAGGCGGGCGTGCCGGTGTTCGCGGGCACGGACGCGGGCGGCGGCATCGAGCACGGCCGGATCGTTGACGAGATCAAGGCGCTGCACGGGGTCGGCCTGAGCACCACCCAGGCCCTCGGCGCGGCGTCCTGGGCCGCCCGCGAGTGGCTCGGCTTCCCGTCGCTGACCGAGGGCGCCGCGGCCGACGTCGTGGTCTACGAGGACGACCCGCGCGCGGACCTCGACGCCCTGCGGCGCCCGAAGCTGGTCATGCTGCGCGGCCGGATCCACGCCTGACCTCGCGGCACCCGTCCGGCGGCGGTAGGAAATCCGCGATCGGGCCTGGTGGCGAGGAGTTCTTCCGCCACCCGAAGTGACTGCTGCCGCCGTCAGGGTGATCTTGAACGGCCTCGGGCAGCACTCCGCCCCACCGGACCACTACGTTCGGACGAGTGGAGGAACAGCAGGACCGGGACACCGGCCGGGCGCACTGGGGCTTCCTGGCGTTCTTCACCGGGCTCGGCGGCTACCACCTCGCCATCCTCGCCTTCACCGCCGCCACCGCCGACCGGTTCGCCGAGGTGGACGTCACCGACCCGCCGGTGCTCGGCCCGCTCCTGCTGCTGGTGTTCCTGCCCAACGTCCTGCTCGGCCTCGGCCCGGTCGTCATCTCCTGGTACCGGGGCAACGGGCCCAACAAGGACTTCGGCCTGGTGCCCACCCTCCGGGACCTGAAAGTGGGCCTGGCCGCCGGCGGCGCGGCGCTGCTGGCCGCCTGGCTCATCGGCGCGCTGCTGCTGCGCATCAACCCGGACCGGTCCAGCTCGCTGGACGAGATCGAAGCGCTCTCCGGCGGCCGGACGGTCTGGCTGGCCGCCGCGGCGCTGTTCGTCTTCCTCGGCGCGCCGCTGACCGAGGAACTGCTCACCAGGGGCGCGCTGTGGCAGGCGCTGGCCCACTACCGGATACCCAGGATCGCGATCCTGGCGCTGACCGCCGTCGTCTTCGCGTTCCTGCACGAGGAGAGCTGGCGCGTGCTCAGCCTGTTCGCGCAGGGGCTGGCCATCGGCGCGGCCCGCATGATCACCGGCCGGGTGGCCTCCAGCGTGGTGGCCCACGCGACGAACAACCTGCTGCCCGCCGTCTACCTCTACACCGGCTGACTAGGGTGGATGGCTGTGACACGACCGGATGAACCGCCCCCGGGGCTGATCGCCAGCGTCCGCGCGGTGGGACGGGAGCCCGAAGCGGTGCACGCGGGCCAGCGGTGGGGCTTCGGCGCGTTCCTGCTCGTCGAAGCGGTCTTCGTGCTCAGCGCGGTGTTCATCACGGCGGTGGCCCGCACGTCGGGCACGGACATCGGCTCGTCGGTGACCTTCGTCCTGGTCGGGTCCATCGTGCCGACGGTGCTGGCGGCGGCGGTCGCGGTCACCATCACCTACCTGCGCGGCAACGGCCCGTTCCAGGACCTCCGGCTCGCCTGGGACTGGGCGGACGTCAAGGTCGGGCTCAAGCTGGGCGCGCTCGGCCTCGTGCTGACCTACGTGGCCGCGGTGATCTGGTCGAGGGTGGTCGGCGACAAGAACGCCACCTCCGCGATCGGCGAGCTCGTGGACGGCGCGGGGCTGCCCCTGGCCGCCGCCGTCGCGATGTTCGTCTACGTGTGCTTCCTGGGCCCGGTGTGCGAGGAAGTGATCTACCGAGGCCTGCTGTGGGGCGCGATCGAGCGGCAGCGCTGGAGCCGGTGGGCGGCGTTCGTGCTGACCACGCTGATCTTCGCGGCCAGCCACCTCGAACCGCTGCGGACGTCGTTGCTCATCGTCATCGCGCTGCCCATCGGCATCGCCCGCCTCATCACCCGCCGGCTCACCGCGAGCGTGGTGGCGCACGTGATCAACAACTTCCTGCCCGGCCTGACCCTCCTCCTCGTCTCCATCGGGGTGATGCCCGCGTGAGCACCCGCGCGATCGACCTCAACAGCGACCTCGGCGAGGGCTTCGGCATCTGGCGCCTCGGCGACGACGAAGCCCTGCTCGGCATCGTGACCAGCGCGAACGTGGCCTGCGGCTTCCACGCGGGCGACCCGTCGACCATGCGCCGGGTGTGCCGCCAGGCGGCGGGCGCGGGCGTGGCGGTCGGCGCGCAGGTCTCCTACCGCGACCTCGCGGGCTTCGGCCGCCGGTTCATCGACGCGGACCCGGCCGAGCTGGCCGACGAGGTGCTGTACCAGATCGGGGCGCTGGACGCGTGCGCCAAGGCGGCCGGGACGTCGGTCGAGTACGTCAAGCCGCACGGCGCGCTCTACAACGCCACCGTGCACCACGACCGGCAGGCGCAGGCCGTGGTCGACGGCGTGAAGGCGTTCGGAGACCTGCCCGTCCTCGGGCTGCCCGGCTCGCGCCTGCTCCACCACGCCGAACGGGCGGGCCTGCGCCCGGTGCGGGAGGCGTTCGCCGACCGCGCGTACACGCCCGAGGCCACCCTGGTGCCCCGCACCGCGCCGAACGCCGTCCTGACCAGCACGGACGCCGTGCTGGCGCAGGTGCTCCGGCTCGCCGAGCGGGGCGAGCTGATCGCCGCGGACGGCGCCGTGCTCAAGGTGGAGGTCGACTCCATCTGCCTGCACGGCGACACGCCGGGCGCGGTCGAGCACGCGACGAAGATCCGGGCCGCGCTGGCGGACGCGGGCGTCCCCGTGGCCCGATTCGTCCTCCGGTAGACCCGTCTGGCAGAATGGTCGGTTGTTCGCCGAGGTCGGTCCCTCTCACCGTGCCATGGCGCCCCAGACACCTGGGCTTTCACCACCCGTGCCCCACTCGGGTGAGGACTGCCCGCACCTGAGCACACGAGAGCACGAGGAGCACCCACACCCGTGGCCGTCAAGATCAAGCTTCAGCGGCTTGGCAAGATCCGTCAGCCGTACTACCGGATCGTCGTCGCCGATGCCCGCACCCGCCGCAACGGCAAGGCCATCGAGACGATCGGCAAGTACCACCCGAAGGAAGAGCCGTCGTTCATCGCGGTGGACAGCGACCGCGCGCAGTACTGGCTGGGCGTCGGCGCGCAGCCGACCGAGTCGGTCCAGCGCCTGCTCGAGATCACCGGTGACTGGCAGAAGTTCAAGGGCCTCCCGGGCGCCGAGGGCACGCTGAAGGTCAAGGAGCCCAAGACCAGCAAGGCGGACCTGTTCGCCGCCGCGCTGGCCGCCGCGGGCGACGCGCCGTCCACCGAGGCGACCACCCCGAAGAAGAAGTCGGCCAAGAAGGACGACGCCAAGAAGGCTGACGCCGAGGCCGCTCCCGAGGCTGCCAAGGACGAGGCGTGAGCTTGTTGGCTGACGCTCTCGAACACCTCGTTCGGGGCATCGTCGACCACCCGGACGACGTCCGGGTGAACCTGGTCACGACCCGCCGCGGTCGCACGCTCGAGGTCCACGTCCACCCGGACGACCTCGGCAAGGTGATCGGCCGCAGCGGTCGCACCGCGACCGCCCTGCGCACCGTGATGGCCGGTATCGGTGGTCGTGGCGTGCGCGTCGACGTGGTCGACACCGACCGCTGAACGCGCACATGGACGTCGTCGTCGGCCGAGTGGCCAAGGCGCACGGGATCAGCGGCGAGCTCGCGGTCGACGTGCGCACGGACTCGCCCGAGACCCGGTTCGCGCCGGGCTCGGTGGTGGCCGCCAAACTGCGCGACGGCACCTCCCGCAACCTCACCGTCGCAGCCGCCCGGAACCACTCCGGGCGGCTGCTGGTGCGTTTCGAGGAAGTGCTGACCCGGGACGTCGCCGAGACGCTGCGCGGCACCTTGCTGCTCGCGAGCACCGAGGACCTGCCGCCGACCGGCGACCCGGACGAGTTCTACGACCACGAGCTCGAAGGGCTGACCGCCGAGCTCGTGGACGGCACGAGGATCGGCACCGTGCTGGAGGTCGTGCACGGGCCCGGCGGCGAGCTGCTGGTGGTCAAGCGCGAGAACGGCGACGAGGCCCTGATCCCGTTCGTGCGCGAGATCGTGCCCACGGTGGACCTCGCGGGCAAGCGCGTGCTGCTGGACCCGCCCGAGGGCCTCCTCGATGCGGATTGACGTCGTCACGATCTTCCCGGAGTACCTCGACCCGCTCCGCGCCGCCCTGCTCGGCAAGGCGATCGACAAGGGTCTGATCAGCGTCGGCGTGCACGACCTGCGCAACTGGACGCACGACGTGCACAAGGCCGTCGACGACAGCCCGTACGGCGGCGGTCCGGGCATGGTGATGAAGCCCCAGGTGTGGGGCGAGGCGCTGGACGACGTCGTCACCCCGGCCACCCGCCTGATCGTGCCGACGCCGGCCGGTCGGCCGTTCACCCAGCGGTTGGCGCACGACCTGTCCGCGGAGGAGCACCTGGTGTTCGCCTGCGGCCGGTACGAGGGCATCGACCAGCGGGTCGCGGACGACGCGTCGCGCCGGATGCGCGTGGACGAGGTCTCCATCGGCGACTACGTGCTCGTCGGCGGCGAGGTGGCGGTGCTGGTGATGGTCGAGGCCGTCGTCCGCCTCCTGCCCGGCGTGCTCGGCAACCCGAAGTCGGCCGCCGAGGACTCGTTCTCCGACGGCCTGCTGGAGGGACCCAGCTACACCCGGCCCGAGGTGTGGCGCGACCTCGCCGTGCCGGAGGTCCTGCGCTCGGGCAACCACAAGGCGATCGACCGCTGGCGGCGCGACCAGTCGCTGCGCCGCACCCGCGAACGCCGCCCCGAACTGCTCGACGCCCTGCCCGAGGGCGCGCTCGACAAGCACGACCGCAAGCTGCTCGACGAGCTCGACCGAGGGCCGGACTAGGGGCGATTTCGTGCCGCCGCCCCTCGTCTGGCACACTGGACAGGTTGCTGCACCCGGGTCGACTCATCCGGCGTGCGCCAGGCCCGCCCCCGCGCGTGTGTGACATGAGTTCGGCCGCGCCCTGGGGGAGTACGCAATACACGTGAGGACGAGGACGGACCACCGATGAACACCCTGGACGCTCTTGACGCCCAGTCGCTGCGCTCCGACATCCCCAGCTTCCGGCCGGGCGACACGTTGAAGGTCCACGTCCGCGTCATCGAGGGCTCCCGCGAGCGGGTCCAGGTGTTCCAGGGCGTCGTGATCCGCCGCCAGGGTGGCGGCATCCGTGAGACCTTCACCGTCCGCAAGGTCTCGTTCGGTGTCGGCGTCGAGCGCACCTTCCCGGTGCACTCCCCGAACATCGCCGAGATCGAGGTCGCCACCCGCGGCGACGTCCGCCGGGCGAAGCTGTACTACCTGCGCGACCTGCGCGGCAAGGCCGCCAAGATCAAGGAGAAGCGCGAGGCTCGCCCGGCCTCCTGACGCCGGGCACACGCGGAACCAGTAGCCTGCCCACGTGGCAGATCCCGTGCACCGCTCCGCTGACGAAGACGGTCAGGATCCCGCAGTCGAGTCCACTCCGGACTCGGCTGCGGGCGGCAAGTCGAAGAAGGACAAGAAGAAGCCGCCGCTCTGGCGCGAGCTCCTCGTGCTCGGCGCCACGGCGCTGGTCCTCACCATCCTGATCCAGACGTTCCTGGCGCGGGTGTACGTGATCCCGTCGCAGTCGATGGAGGAGACCCTCCACGGCTGCCCCGGGTGCAACAACGACCGGGTGCTGGTCGACAAGCTGGTCTACGACTTCACCGAGATCGAACCGGGCGAGGTCGTGGTCTTCCGCGGCCCCGAGACCTGGGGCAACAACGACTTCAACTCCGGCCGGTCGGACAACCCGATCGTGGCCGGCATCCAGTCGGTGGCCTCGCTGGTCGGCCTCGCGCCGCCGGACGAGCGCGACTTCGTGAAGCGGGTCATCGCGGTCGGCGGGCAGACCGTCGAGTGCTGTGACGAGCAGCACCGCGTCAAGGTCGACGGCAAGCCGCTGGACGAGCCGTACATCTACTGGCAGCCCGGCACCTCGCCGGAGAACCACGACCCGTTCGAGCCGGTCAAGGTCCCCGAAGGCCACCTTTGGGTGATGGGTGACAACCGCACGAACTCCACCGACTCCCGCAAGCAGGGCGGTGGTGGCGTGGCGGGCACCGTGCCGGAGGACAACGTCATCGGCAAGGCTCGGGTCATCGTGCTGCCGCCGTCGCGCTGGCAGGGCATCGGCGACCACAACCCGCAGGCCGTCGCGCTCGGCGCGCCCGCGTGGCAGAGCGCCGTCCCGGCGGGCGCCGGCCTGGCCGCGGCGTGGCCGCTGGTGTTCTTCGGCCGCAAGCTCCGCAGGCGGTTGACCAGGGCCACACAGCCCTGATCGGTAGGCTGACCGGGTGGTGGACGTCGCATCGTCCCGGGGCTCCTCCGACGAGGGGGAACCGGAGCACGAGGAAAAGGTCGAGCAGTGGCGTGCCCGCGCGCGCAAAACGGCCAAGCGCAAGGGCTCGTTCTGGAAAGAGCTGCCGATCCTGATCGGTGTCGCGGTGGTGCTCGCGGTGCTGATCCAGTCGTTCCTGGCGAAGGTCTACATGATCCCGTCGGAGTCGATGGAGCAGACGCTGCACGGCTGCTCCGGCGGCTGCTTCGGCGACCGGGTGCTGGTGGACAAGCTGGTCTACGACTTCGCCGAGATCGAACCGGGCGAGGTCGTGGTCTTCCACGGCCCCGACAGCTGGATCAACCAGGACTTCGTCGCGCCCGAGCCGGCGAACCCGCTGGTCAAGGCGTTGCAAGGGCTCGGGTCGCTGATGGGGTTCCCGGCGGCGAACGAGGAGGACTTCGTCAAGCGGGTCATCGCGGTCGGCGGGCAGACCGTGCAGTGCTGCGACGACCGCAACCGGGTCGTGGTGGACGGCAAGCCGCTGGACGAGCCGTACGTGTACTGGGCGCCGGGCCGCAGCACGGTGCAGGAGTCGTTCGCCGAGCTGAAGATCCCCGAGGGCTACCTGTTCGTGATGGGCGACAACCGCAACGACTCGTGCGACTCGCGGTGCCAGGGCGACGGCCGCGAGGGCGGTCTCGTGCCGGTGGACAACGTCGTGGGCAAGGCGCGGGTGATCGTGCTGCCGCCGGCGCGCTGGCAGGGCGTGGGCGACCACAACCCGCAGGTCGTGGCCATCGGGGCGCCCGCGTGGCAGGACGCGCTGCCGGCCGGTGTCGGCCTCGCGGCGGCGTGGCCGGTGCTGCTGCTGGGCAAGCGGGTGAGGTCGCGTTTCCGGGGTTCACGACTGGGATAGGGTCGAGGGGTGATCCGCAAGCCGCCTCGCGTCCAGGTCCGGCAGACCGCGGGAATCTGGGCCTTCGAGGCCGCGTTGGACCGGCGCGGGTTCGGCCCCGTGGCCGGCGTGGACGAGGCCGGTCGTGGCGCCTGCGCGGGCCCGCTCGTCGTGGCGTCGTGCGTGCTCAAGCCGGGTGACGCGGCGAAGTTCGACGGGCTCACCGACTCGAAGCTGCTCACCGCCGCCGCGCGCGACCGGATGTACGACCTGGTGCTCAAGCGCGCGCTGGACTACGCGGTGATCGTGATCCCGGCCGCCGAGGTCGACCTGATCGGCGTGCACGTGGCGAACATCGAGGGCATGCGGCGCGCGGTCGCGCGGTTGGAGGCACATCCCGGGTACGTCCTGACGGACGGCTTCCCGGTGCCCGGTCTCACCGCGCCCAACATGCCGGTGGTCAAGGGCGACCGGGTGGCGGCGTGCGTCGCGGCGGCGTCCGTGCTGGCCAAGGTCACGCGGGACCGGATCATGACCGGTCTGCACGAGGAGCTGCCCGTCTACGGGTTCGACGTGCACAAGGGCTACAGCACCCCCGAGCACTCGGCGGCGCTGGTGGAGCACGGCCCGAGCGCGCAACACCGCTGGTCGTATGCGAACGTGGCCGCCGCGGCGCTCCGGCACGGGATGGCGGCGCCGCACCGGGTGGCGCGCGGCGTGGTCGCGGCCGCCGTGGTCCAGAATGGGACAACCCCGCAGACCAGCGGTGGCAGGCTCGCGACGAGGAGGGGCGCGGATTCGATGATTACCCGCGCGGAGGCGTAATGAGTGCAGAGGATCTCGAGAAGTACGAGACCGAGATGGAGTTGTCGCTGTACAAGGAGTACCGCGACATCGTCAGCCAGTTCTCGTTCGTCGTGGAGACCGAGCGGCGGTTCTACCTGGCCAACTCGGTGGACGTGCAGGTCCGCAACGCGGACGGCGAGGTCTACTTCGAGGTGCGGATGTCCGACGCGTGGGTGTGGGACATGTACCGCCCCGCCCGATTCGTGAAGAACGTCCGCGTCATCACCTTCAAGGACGTCAACGTCGAGGAGCTGGACAAACCCGACCTCAGGCTGCCCGAGGACGGCCCGTTCAACTCCTGATACCCGCAAAGTCGCAGGGGCCTGCCCGTGGGGGTGGGCCCCTTTGCGCGTTCCGGCCGTTACCACGCGCCACCGACATTTCCCCGGCGGCCGTCCACAGCCCTTGAAGTTGTCCACAGCCGGCGAACTGCCCATCGCCACCCCGCCACCACCCCGGCATGGTCGAACCAGGACCGATTCCGGAGGAGTGGGACATGAACACGGCGACCGACCTGGGCAGGCGTGGCGAGGACGCGGCGTGCCGGTACCTGGAGCACCAGGGCCTGTCGATCCTGGCGCGCAACTGGCGGTGCGACGACGGTGAGCTGGACGTCATAGCCACCGACGGCGCCCGGTTGGTGGTCGTCGAGGTGAAGTGCCGTTCGGGCACCAGCAGGGGCACGCCCCTGGAAGCCGTGACGCCGGACAAGCTGGAGCGCGTCCGCAAGTCGGCCCTGCGCTGGCTGAGCGCCAACCGGGTCGGGCGCGTGGAGATCCGGTTCGACGTGATCGCGATCGAGTGGCCGCCCGAGGGCAAGGTCCGCCTGCACCACCTGCGAGGTGTGTGATGGCGCTCGCGCGAACGTGGTCGGTGGCGTTGTTCGGCGTGGACGGCGTGCCGGTGGAGATCGAGGCCGACGTCGGTGTCGGCACGGTGAGGACCCAGCTCCTCGGCCTGCCGGACGCCGCCCTGCACGAGTCGAAGGACCGCGTGAAGGCGGCGGTGCGCAACAGCGGGCACGACTGGCCGTCCCAACGCGTGACGCTGGGCCTGTCCCCGGCCACGCTGCCCAAGAACGGCTCCGGCTACGACCTGGCCATCGCCTGCGTCGTCCTGGCCGCCGCCAAGGCGATCCCGGGCGAGCGCCTGGCCGACACCGTGCTGCTGGGCGAGCTGGCCCTGGACGGCCGGGTCCGCACCGTCCGGGGTGTGCTGCCCGCGCTGGTGGCGGCCAAGCGGTCGGGCCTGACCGAGGCGGTGGTCCCGGTGGACGTGCTGCCCGAAGCCGCCTTGGTGGACGGCATGACCGTGCACGGCGCCACGACCCTGACCGACGTCCTGTCCTGGCTGGGCGGCGAGCACACCCTCCACCACACCGCCCCGCCCGCCATCGCCCCACCGCCGGACGGCCCGGACCTGGCGGACGTGGTGGGCCAGCCGGAGGCGAGGTGGGCCCTCGAAGTGGCCGCCGCCGGCGGTCACCACATCCTGCTGACCGGGCCGCCGGGGACCGGCAAGACCATGCTGGCCCAACGCCTGGCCGGCCTCCTGCCGCCGTTGTCGCCGGAGGAGGCGCTCGGCGTCACGGCGGTGCACTCCATCGCGGGTCTGCTGTCCCCGGAGAGCCCGCTGGTCGCCACGCCGCCGTTCGTCTCGCTGCACCCGACCACGTCGACGGTGGCGCTGATCGGCGGCGGCACCGGCATGGCGAAGCCGGGTGCGATGAGCCGGGCCCACCGGGGCGTGCTGTTCCTGGACGAGGCCCGGGAGTTCGGCGCGGCGAAGCTGGACGCGCTGCGCACGGCGTTGGAGGAGGGCGAGGTCCGGTTGGCGAGGCGTGACGGCATCACCCGCTACCCGGCCAGGTTCCAACTCGTGCTGGCCACCAACCCGTGCCCCTGCGCACCGCCGAAGGACATCGACTGCGTCTGCCTGCCCGCCGCGCGGAGGCGCTACCAGAGCAAGCTCTCCGGCCCACTCCTGGACCGGGTGGACCTGCGGGTGGTGATGCGCCCCCTGACCGCCATGAGCAACGCGGAGATCGCCCCACCGGAACCGACCGCCGCCGTCCGCGAGCGGGTCCAGAAGGCCAGGACGCGGGCGACGGAACGCTGGGCGGCGCACGGCTGGCTGACCAACGCCGAGGTGCCGGGCCCCGCGCTCAGGCGGGAGTACGCCCTGCCAAGAAACGCGACCACCGTCCTGGACCGAGCGCTGACCACGGGAGCCCTGACGGGCCGTGGCGCGGACCGGTGCCTACGAGTCGCCTGGACCCTCGCCGACCTGGCCGAGGTCGACCAACCGACAGCGGACCACGTAGCCGCCGCCCTGGAGTTCCGAGAGCGCAGGAAGTCATGACCGACCCAACCCCCACCCAGCCGATCCCTGCCGACCAGCCCTTCGCCGCCCAGTCCCTCGCCGCCCAGTCCCAACCCGCCCTCGCCGCCCCGATCCTCGCCGACCCTGACCCGGCTCCCGCCGACCCGAACCGCGCCAAGGGCCCACCCGTCCACCCACCGATCGCCCGCCCGCCGGCTGAGCCCTCAACCCCGCCATCCGCACCACCACCGTCTGCACCGCCACCCTCCGCACCACCGACCCCAGCCCCGCCCCCGCCCCCTCCCTCGAACGTGACCCCGAGGGCCTCACCGCCGGCCGTGTCGACCGACGTCAGCCCTACCGCGGCGGCGCGGACCGTGGTCGCGTCCGGGCGGGTCGCGGGCAGCCACCACGCGGGCAGTGGGCTCATGGGCCGGTCGGTCGAGTCGGGTCCGCAGGTCGAGCAGGCCTCCGGCGTGCGGAGCGGGATCGAATCGGCGCCGGCCGGGTCGAAGGCGGTTCGGGCGGCGGACATGTCGCGTGACCCGGAGCCCGGCGAGGGGTTCGCGCCGGTCACCCGCCCCGGGCCCGACGAGTGGTGGCGGTCGCCGTGAGCACCGATGAGATCCGGCTGGCCCGGGCCTACCTGTCGCGGGTGGCCGAGCCGCCCGCCGCTGCTCTGGTCCGGTTCGTCGCCGAAGTCGGGCCGGTGCGGGCCGCGGAGTCGGTCAGGGCCGGGGAGGTGCCGTCCGGGGTCGACAGCCAGACATCGGCGCGTCGAGGGTTGGACCAGGCCGAGCAGGACCTGGAGGCGGCCGCGAAGGTCGGCGGGCGGCTCCTGGTCCCCGAGGACGACGAGTGGCCCCGCTGGCCCTTCAACGCCCTCGCCCTCGCCGCCGCCAACGGCCTGCGGTGCGGTGTGGAGCCCTTGGCGTTGTGGGTCCGGGGCGAGGCCGACCTCTCCTCCATCACCGAGCGGGCCGTCGCGGTGGTCGGCAGTCGGGCCGCCTCCGGCTACGGGCAGCACGTCGCGGGCGAGTTCGGCTTCGGGTTGGCCGAGGCCGGTGTCACCGTGGTGTCCGGCGCGGCCTACGGCATCGACGGCGCGGCGCACCGGGGCGCGATCACGGCGGGCGGGCCGACGATCGCCGTGCTGGCCTGCGGGATCGACGTCGCCTACCCGTCCGGCCACCGCCCCTTGCTGGAGCGAATCCCCGGCCAAGGGCTGCTGGTGAGCGAGTACCCGCCGACCCACACGCCCGCGCGCCACCGGTTCCTGACGCGAAATCGGCTCATAGCCGCTCTGGCCGAAGGCACCGTGGTCGTCGAAGCGGGACGGCGCAGCGGGGCCAAGAACACCGCCGCGTCTACGGCGGCACTCGGCCGGGTGCTCATGGCGGTTCCCGGGCCGATCACGTCGGTCAGCTCGTCGGGCTGCCACGAGCTGCTGCGTTCGGGGCTCGCGGTGCCGGTGACCAGCGTCGCCGAGATCATCGAGTCGACCGGACGGCTCGGTGTCGACCTCGTCGAAGCCACCAGGAACACCGACACCGGACCACCGCAGGGCGAGGCGATGCGGGTCTTCGAAGCGCTGGGCCTGGCGTTCGGGCACAGCCCGGAGGCGATCTCCGTCGAATCCGGCGTCGAGCTGGCTCGGGTGCGCGCCTTGTTGCCGCAATTGGAACTGGCCAGTCTCGCCGAACGCACGGAGAGCGGTTGGAAGCGCTCCCAGGACGGGAGTTGGCGTGGCGATACTTGACCAAGAGCGCTTGAGGGCGCAGCGTCAGGGGCTATGTCCCCGCCGCCGCCCGCTCGGACACGTCGTGTCGACCTGGTTCGCCTGCGTCGCGCGCTGCCCGCGGACGTGGCGACGGCCCTGGACCGCTACGAACGCCACCTCGCGATGGAACGCGGTCTGTCACCGCACACGGTGCGCGCGTACCTCGGCGACGTGGTCGCCCTGCTGGTCCACTTAGCCGAGGGCACACCCGACAACGCCACCGTGGAAGCGATCGACCTGCCGGGCCTGCGGTCGTGGTTGGCTTCCCAGCACTCCGCCGGCGCGAGCCGGACGACGATGGCCCGACGCGCCGCCTCCGCCCGCACGTTCACCGCCTGGGCCTCCCGCAACGACCTGCTCGCCGCCGACCCCGGCCCGCGGCTCAGCGCGCCCCGCCCCCACCGGACCCTCCCCGCCGTGCTCCGGCCGGACCAGGCCGACGCCGCCATGGCAGTTGCCGAAGTAGGCGCGGAACACGGCGATCCGGTTGCGCTGCGTGACCAAGCCGTGGTGGAGTTGCTGTACGCAACGGGTGTCCGGGTCGCCGAGTTGTGCGGTCTCGACCTCGACGACGTGGACTACTCCCAAAGGGTGATTCGGGTTCTGGGCAAGGGTGGTCGCGAACGCACCGTGCCGTTCGGCGTTCCGGCCGAACGGGCTGTACGGCGCTGGGTGGAACATGGTCGATCCGCCCTGGTCAGCGACCGTTCACACCGTGCGCTGCTACTCGGCGCGCGAGGTGGGCGGCTAGACCCGCGTACCGCCAGGAGGGTTGTCCACGATGTAGTGGGTGCGGTACCTGACACGGCCGACACCGGGCCGCACGGCCTGCGCCACTCCGCGGCCACGCACCTGTTGGAAGGGGGAGCGGACCTGCGCACCGTCCAAGAGCTTCTTGGTCACGCTACGCTCGCAACGACTCAGCTCTACACACACGTCACCGTCGAACGGCTGAAGGCGATCCATGACCGAACCCACCCCCGCTCCTGACGTCGCAGGGGGAGGTTCGCGGACCGCAACCGTGACCTCTCCCTCCGCCGCGCACGTCGGGACCTCGTCGGCGGCGCGCACCCCGACTGGGACGTACGGTCACCACGTCGACGGCGAGCCGCAGCGCACGAACGGGCACGCCGCCCCTGCGGTGGTCCCCGGCAGGCCCGCGCACGCGGCGTCGGAGTCGCGCACCGCCGATGACGTGGAAGCCGGGATCATCGCGCTGTGGCACACCTACGGCGAGTCACGTCGGCAGGCCCTGCGGGACCGCCTGGTGCTGCACTACGCGCCGCTGGTGAAGTACGTCGCCGGTCGGGTCGGCACCGGTCTGCCCGCGCACGTCGACGTGGCGGACCTGATCCAGTCCGGCATCTTCGGCCTGGTCGACGCGATCGAGAAGTTCGAGCCCGAGCGCGGCCTGAAGTTCGAGACGTACGCGATGCAGCGCATCAGAGGCGCGATCCTCGACGACCTGCGCTCACAGGACTGGGTGCCGCGCTCGGTCCGCAGCCGGGCACGTGACGTCGAGCGCGCCTTGGAACGCCTGGGTGGCCGCCTCCAGCGCACCCCGACCGACCGCGAGCTCGCCGCCGAGCTGAAGATCGGCCTCGGTGAGCTGCGCGAGCTCTACGCCCAGCTCCAGCTCACCAGCGTGGTCGCCCTGGACGAGCTGATCGCCGCCGGCCGCAACACCGGTGGCGCGGGCTCGTCACTGGCCGAGTCCCTGCCCGACGAGGGCGCGGAGGACCCGATCGCCACCCTGGTCGACCAGGACAGCCGCCGCCAACTCGCCGACGCGATCGCCCAGCTCGCCGAACGGGACCGCGTCGTGGTCACCCTGTACTACTTCGAGAACCTGACGCTGGCCGAGATCGGCAAGGTCCTGGGCGTCACGGAGTCCCGCGTGTGCCAGCTGCACACCCGGGCGGTGCTGCGCCTGCGCACCAAGCTGAACGAGCAGCTGGAGGCCTAGCCCAGCTCCGCCGATGCCCATCGGCATCAGTCGCCCATCGGCAGCAGACCCCAACCGCCACCCGGCGAACGCACTTGCCGGACGCACCTGCCGAACCCACCGCCGGACGCACCCGCCAAGTGCCGTCGGCGAATCACACGCACGCCTTCAACGGGCGCCGTGCTCGACGGACACCCGGTTTCGCCGAATCGAGGTCGGCCCGGAGGCCACGAGCCCGCCGCGACCACTGCACGGAGACATCCCCCGATCGCGCCGCCCTGTCCGCTAGGCGGCGGCGCTGCGAGGTGAGGCGCTGGTGGGCGCACGTGGGCGCGGGTGGGGAGGTCGCGCGGTGGGGAGGTCGCGCGGTGGAGTGCGCGGTCGGGGTGGCGCTGGCTTTGGGTGAGGTTGCGGGAAGGGCGTGGTTGGGGGGCACTCGGCGGGTGCGGCGGGTGCGGCGGGTGCGGCGGGTGCGGCCGGTGCGGCCGGTGCGGCGGGCGAGGCGGTGGCTCGGGCGAGGCGGTGGCTCGGGCGAGGCGGTGGCTCGGGCGAGGCGGTGGCTCGGGCGAGGCGGTGGGGCGAGCTTCGGTGCGGTGGTGCGGTGGTGCGGTGGTGCGGCAGGGAGGGCGAGATGGCGAGGCAGGTGAGTCAGAGGGGCTGGCCGGGTCAGCGGGGCTGGCCGGTAAGCGGGTTGGGCTGGTCAGAAGGGGTGGGCGCGTTGAGGGCCGCTGCCGTCCGCCCTCGGGAGGAGGCGGACACGGCCGTTGGACAACAGGTGCAGTGGGTTCAGGTAGGTGCGGGAGCGCGGTGGGGTGGTTCGCAGTGCGCCCCAGTGGAGGCACGCCTCGGTGGGGCAGCCCTCGTGGCCCGGGTTCAGGGTGCCGATCCGGTCGCCTCGCCGTACCGGTTGACCTCGGCGGACGGTGGGGGTGACCGGTTCGTAGGTGGTTCGCAGGCCGCCGGTGTGCAGCAGTGAGACGACCGCACGGTCGGCGACCGGGCCCGCGTGCACGACGACGGCATCGGCGGCGGCCAGGACGGTGGCGCCCGCGGTGGCGGCCAGGTCCACGCCGCGGTGGCCGGGCCCGTACTCCGTCGCCGGCGCTGCGAAGGCGCGGACGACCTGGTGCGGTGGTGCGAGCGGCCAGGCGAAGCGCGGTGGGCGGTCGGCCCTCGCGGGCGCCGGCGACGCGGTCAGGGGTAGCGTCACCACCGTTGTCAAGGTCAGGACCAGCAGTGTTCGCATCGTGGGAGTCATGGGTCCAGCGTTCCGGCGGGGACCGGGGGCTACCAGTGGCTTCGGCTCACCTGTGGATAACTCATGGGGCTGTGGACAACCTCAGGCCCGGTTCGTGGTTCTCCGGCTCACCGGCGTACACTCGGACCGCGGCCCGTGTGAGTGCGGGACGACTTCGCGTGCCAATGCAGATCCGACCAGTTTTCGGTGTGGTCGAGTCACGGCGTCCAGCGGTCCTGAGGCGAGACGTCCTCCGGTTCGGACGGCGGCAGGGGCACCAGGGCGGCGGTCCGACCCCGGTCCGCCGCGACCAACCGGAACGCGCGCCGGCTCACCGCCAGGCGCGCCTGAACGAAGAGGTGCGAACCCGGCCATGGCCGTCGTCACCATGAAGCAGCTGCTCGACAGCGGCGTGCACTTCGGGCACCAGACCCGTCGCTGGAACCCGAAGATGAAGCGCTACATCTTCACCGAGCGCAACGGCATCTACATCATCGACCTGCAGCAGACGCTGACCTACATCGACCGGGCTTACGAGTTCGTCCGGGAAACGGTCGCGCACGGCGGTTCGATCCTGTTCATCGGCACGAAGAAGCAGGCGCAGGAGGCCATCGCCAACGAGGCCCTCCGCGTCGGCATGCCCTTCGTGAACCAGCGCTGGCTGGGCGGCATGCTCACCAACTTCTCCACGGTCCACAAGCGCCTCCAGCGGCTCAAGGAGCTGGAGTCGATGGAGCAGACCGGCGGTTTCCAGGGTTTCACCAAGAAGGAAATCCTGATGATGAACCGCGAGAAGGACAAGCTGGAGCGCACGCTCGGCGGTATCCGCGACATGTCCAAGGTGCCCAGCGCCGTGTGGATCGTGGACACCAAGAAGGAGCACATCGCCGTCGGCGAGGCGCGCAAGCTGAACATCCCGATCGTGGCGATCCTCGACACGAACTGCGACCCGGACGAGGTCGACTACCCGATCCCGGGCAACGACGACGCGATCCGGTCCGCCGCGCTGCTGACCAAGGTGGTGGCCGAGGCCGCCGCCGCCGGTCTGATGGCGCGCTCCGGCGCCCGCACCAAGGCCGCCGACGGCGCGGACAAGCCCGAGCCGGGCGTCGACGAGCCGCTGGCCGAGTGGGAGCAGGAGCTGCTGGTCGGCGCCGACGCGCCCGCCGCACCGGCGGCCGCCGAGGCCCCCGCCGGCGAGGCGCCCGCCGAGGGCACCGAGTCCGTCCAGTCCTGAGCTGTCCGCACGCCGCGCCTGCCCTGATCACGGTGGGCGCGGCGTGCGCACAGCGACCAGCGCCCGACCGGCTGGTACCGCACCACCCCCAAGCGCGTAAACGCGTCGGCGAGCGAGCCGACGACCAGACCGCAGAAGGAACGGAAATCGCACGATGGCGAACTACACCGCCGCTGACGTGAAGCGCCTCCGCGAGCTGACCGCCGCAGGCATGATGGCCTGCAAGAAGGCGCTCGAGGAGACCGACGGCGACTTCGACAAGGCGGTCGAGCTCCTGCGCATCAAGGGCGCCAAGGACGTCGACAAGCGCGCCGAGCGCACGACCGCGAACGGCCTGGTCATGGCCGAGGGCGGCGTGATGATCGAGCTGCGCTGCGAGACGGACTTCGTCGCCAAGAACGCCGACTTCCAGGAGCTGGCGGCGCGGATCGTCGCGGTCGCCAAGGCCACCCGCCCGGCTGACGTCGAGGTGCTCAAGGCCGCCGACCTCGACGGCAAGGCCGTCGACGCCGTCGTCCAGGAGTTCTCGGCCAAGATCGGCGAGAAGCTGGAGCTGGCCAAGGTCGCCATCTTCGACGGCGCCGTGACCACCTACCTGCACCGCCGTGCCGCCGACCTGCCGCCCGCCGTCGGCGTGGTGGTCGAGTACACCGGCGACAACGAGGACGCCGCCCGCGGCGCCGCGATGCAGATCGCCGCGATGCGTCCCCGCTACCTCACCCGCGACGAGGTCCCCGCGGACGTGGTGGCCAACGAGCGCCGCATCGCCGAGGAGACCGCTCGCGAGGAGGGCAAGCCGGAAGCGGCGCTGTCCAAGATCGTCGAGGGTCGCGTGAACGGCTTCTTCAAGGACGTCGTGCTCCTGGAGCAGTCGTCCGTGACCGAGTCCAAGAAGACCGTCAAGGCCGTGCTGGACGAGGCCGGTGTCACCGTGACCCGCTTCGCCCGGTTCGAGGTCGGCCAGGCCTGATTCGCGTGAGGGCGGGGTTGCGCGCAGACGTCGCGACCCCGCCCTTGCCGTGTCCAGAGGAGTACCTGTGAGCGCAGAGGTAGACCACGCGAAAGCCGATCACGCCGACGACGAGCCGATCCAGGGCTACCGCCGGGTGATGCTCAAGCTCGGCGGCGAGATGTTCGGCGGTGGCGGTGTCGGCGTCGACCCCGACGTCGTGCAGACCGTCTCACGCCAGATCGCCGCGGTCGTCCGAACAGGGGTCCAGGTCGCGGTCGTCATCGGCGGCGGCAACTTCTTCCGCGGCGCCGAACTGCAGCAGCGCGGCATGGACCGCAGCCGCGCCGACTACATGGGCATGCTCGGCACCGTGATGAACTGCCTCGCCCTGCAGGACTTCCTGGAGCGCGAGCACGGCATCGAGACCCGCGTGCAGACCGCCATCACGATGGGCCAGATCGCCGAGTCCTACATCCCCCGGCGGGCCATGCGGCACCTCGACAAGGGGCGCGTGGTGATCTTCGGCGGCGGCGCGGGCATGCCGTACTTCTCCACCGACACCACCGCCGCGCAGCGCGCGCTGGAGATCGGGTGCGAGGTCGTGCTGATGGCCAAGGCCGTGGACGGCGTCTACACGGCGGATCCCAAGATCGACCCGGACGCGTTGATGTTCGACAACATCACCCACCGCGAAGTGCTCGAACGCGGCCTGAACGTCGCCGACGCGACCGCGTTCAGCCTGTGCATGGACAACAACATGCCGATCATGGTCTTCAACCTGCTCACCGAGGGGAACATCGCGCGAGCCGTGCGTGGTGAGAAGATCGGCACACTGGTGAGCACCCCCGGTGGTCGCCCGTCCTTCTAGACCTGCTGGGATTCGAGCCGAACTGCGCACACCAAGGGAGTCAGTCGTGATTGACGAGACCCTCCTCGACGCCGAGGAGAAGATGGAAAAAGCGGTGTCCGTGGCGAAGGAGGACCTGGCCTCGGTGCGCACGGGCCGCGCCAACCCCTCGATGTTCTCCCGCATCGTGGTCGAGTACTACGGTTCGCCCACCCCGCTGAACCAGCTCGCCAGCGTCGCCATCCCGGAGGCGCGCATGGCGGTGATCAAGCCTTACGACGCCACCCAGCTCAACGCGGTCGAGAAGGCCATCCGCGACTCCGACCTGGGCGTGAACCCGAGCAACGACGGCTCGATCATCCGCGTGGTGATCCCGCAGCTGTCCGAGGAACGCCGCCGCGAGATGGTCAAGGTCGCCAAGGGCAAGGGCGAGGACGCCAAGGTCTCCATCCGCAACATCCGCCGCAAGGCCAAGGAAGAGCTGGACCGCCTGGTCAAGGACGGCGAGGTCGGCGAGGACGACGGCACCAGGGCCGAGAAGGAACTGGAGAACGTCACCCACCGCTACGTCGCCCAGATCGACGAGCTGGTCAAGCACAAGGAAGCCGAACTGCTCGAGGTCTAGTGGTCACGTCGGTTCGGCGGGTCGGGCGAGGAGCCCGCGCGCTTGGCTCGGCCGGTGCACGGCCGTGATAGGAGCACAGCAGGTGTCAGGCGGCGGTGACCAGGACGCGCCGGAGAAGGGCGCGTCACGCGCGGGGCGCAACCTGCCCGCGGCCATCGCCGTGGGCGTCGGCTTGGGCGCCGTCATCCTCGTCGCGCTGTTCACGGTGCGCGAGCTGTTCGTCGGCGTCGTCGCCGTCGCCGTCGCCGTGTCGGTGTACGAGCTGACGGGCGCGTTGCGGCGTGGCGCGGGCATCCGGGTGGCCCTGCTGCCCGTGCTGGTCGGCGGGCAGGCCGTGGTGTGGCTGGCCTGGCCGTACGAGCGCGGCGGCGTCCTCGCCGCGTTCGTGGTGACGATCCTGGCGTGCCTGCTCTGGCGGCTCAAGGACGGCGCGGACGGCTACCTGCGCGACGTCACCGCGTCCATCTTCACGGTCGCCTACGTGGCCGTGTTCGCGTCGTTCGCGGTCATGCTGGTCGTGCCGGAGGACGGCGTCTTCCGCGTCCTGGCGTTCCTGATCGGCGTCGTGCTGTCCGACACCGGCGGCTACGTGGCCGGCGTGCTGTTCGGCAAGCACCCGATGGCCCCCACCATCAGCCCGAAGAAGTCCTGGGAGGGTTTCGCGGGCTCGATGGTGGCGGGCATGGTCGGCGGCGCGCTCACGGTCGGCCTGATGCTGGACGGCCAGTGGTGGCAGGGCGTGCTGTTCGGCGCGGCCCTGGTCGTCACCGCGACCGCGGGCGACCTGGTCGAGTCGCTCATCAAGCGCGACCTCGGGATCAAGGACATGGGCACGCTGCTGCCCGGTCACGGCGGCCTGATGGACCGGATGGACTCGCTGCTGCCGTCCGCCGTGGTCGCCTGGCTGCTGCTGCACGTGTTCGTGCCGGGCTAGCTCTCAGTCGTCGTAGGGGTCGTCCACCCGCGTCTCGGTGGCCTCCTCCTCCGACAGCGGCGTGGTGCGGGACGGGTCGATCACCGAGAACACCGCGCCCGTGTGGTCGGCGACGACCGTGATCCGGCCGAACGGCGTGTCGTACGGCTCCACGGTGACGCGCCCGCCCAGCTCGAGCACCCTGGACGCGGCCGAGTCCGTGCCGATCTCCGGCGCGGCCGTGAAGTACACCATCCAGTGCGCGGGGGTGTCCGGCGCGAACGCCCGGCCCATCCGCTGCCGGCCGAGCACGGTGTGCCCCTGCACGGCCCAGAGCGTGTAGTCGACCGCCTGGCCGTCACCGATCTGGGTGATTTCGTACCCGCACAGCTCGCGGAAGAACTCGTCTGCGGCGTGCCCGTCACGCGTGTTCAGCTCGGCCCAGGCGTACGCGCCGTGCCCGTCCGCGCCGAACACCCAGTCGGGTGGGACGTGCCGGAACCCGACCACCGCGCCGCTCGGGTCGGCGAGCACGGTGACGGTGTCCGACGGCTCGCCGAGCACGTGGCCGCCCAACGCCTGCGCCTTCTCGGCGGTCGCGCGGGCGTGCGGCGTGTTCAGGTAGAGCGTCCACGCGCTCGGCGCGTCGGCGACGACCAGCTCGGCCACCGGCATCCCGTCCACCAGGGCGATCGCGTTGCCGCCCGAGTCGGAGAAGTACCAGCCGAACAGCCCGGAGTAGAAGTCGATCGTGGCCTGGAGGTCCGTCGTGGCGATGTCGACCCAGCACGGCGCGCCGTGGTGCAACTCGGCCAAAGCGGGAGAATTGGGGACGATCGACACCGCGTACCTCCTGCAAGCCGCCTATTCGATCACGCTACGGCTCTAGAGTCGTCCCGTGAAGGGATTCGTCCGCGCCGCGTTGGCCGCCGTCCGGCCTGTCGACGTCCTGCCGAGCCCGAACATCTGGCACTGGCCCGAGCTCTACGAGGTCGAGAACCGCGCCCAGGACGTGGACGGGGCCATCTGGCGCGTGCTGCGCGAGGAGTGCGACTGGGTCGGGCGGGACGTGGTCGACGTCGGCTGCGGTGACGGGTTCCACCTGCCGGTGTTCGCACGGGAGGCGCGCTCGGTCATCGGTGTCGAGCCGCACGCCCCGCTGGTGCGGCGCGCCCGGGCCCGGGTGGCGGACGTGCCGAACGCCGAGGCGGTGGCCGGTCCCGCGCAACGCCTGCCGCTGCGGGACGCGACGGCGGACCTGGTGCACGCGCGCACGGCGTACTTCTTCGGCCCCGGCTGCGAGCCGGGCCTGCGCGAGGCCGATCGGGTGCTGCGGCCGGGCGGCGCGCTGGCGATCGTGGACCTCGACGGCCTGGCCGAGCCCTACGGGCCCTGGCTGTGCTCCGACGAGCCGCGCTACAACCCCGTGGACGTGGAGCGGTTCTTCGCCGATCAGGGGTTCTCGTTGCGCCGCGTGCGCGCGCTGTGGCGGTTCGACCGCCGTGAGGACCTGGAGGCGGTGTTGCGCATCGAGTTCTCCGCGGCGGTCGCGGAGAAGGCCATCGCGCGCACGCCCGGCCTGTCGTTCGAGGTCGGCTACCGCGTCCACGTGAGGCGCAAGCCGGCCGGGATTGTGCTGCCCTGAGAACGCTCACCTAGGATTCGGGACGTGGAGAACAGGAACGCGGGCAGGTTGGGTCGGCAGGTCGGCGTCATCGGTCTCGGCTGCTGGCAGCTCGGCGCCGACTGGGGCCAGGTCGAGGAGTCCGACGCGCTGGCGGTGCTGCACGCCGCCGCCGACACCGGCGTGAACTTCTTCGACACCGCCGACGTCTACGGCGACGGCCGCAGCGAGACGCTGATCGGCAAGTTCCTCCGCGAGCGCGGCGACGCGGGCATCACGGTGGCCACCAAGATGGGCCGCCGCGTCGACCAGACGCCGGAGAACTACAACCGCGAGAACTTCCTGGCCTGGAACGACCGCTCGCGCGCCAACCTCGGCGTCGACACGCTCGACCTGGTCCAGCTGCACTGCCCGCCGACGCCGGTCTTCTCGACCGACGAGGTGTTCGACACGCTCGACGAGCTGGTCGAGGCCAAGCGGATCGCCGCGTACGGCGTGAGCGTGGAGACCGTCGACGAGGCGCTGACCGCGATCGCGCGGCCGGGTGTCGCGAGCGTCCAGATCATCCTGAACGCGCTGCGGCTCAAGCCGCTGGAGCGGGTGCTGCCCGCGGCGGCGGAAGCGGGCGTGGCGATCATCGCCCGCGTTCCGCTCGCCTCGGGGCTGCTGTCCGGCAAGTACAGCGCGTCGACCACGTTCGGGGCCGACGACCACCGCAACTACAACCGCAACGGTGACGCGTTCGACGTCGGCGAGACGTTCTCCGGCGTGCCGTTCGAGGTCGGGCTGGAGGCGGTGGAGCGGCTGCGCGCCCTCGTGCCGCCCGGCGCGACCATGGCGCAGTTCGCGCTGCGGTGGGTCGTGGACCAGCCGGGCGTCACCGTGGTCATCCCCGGCGCGCGCAACGCCGAGCAGGCTCGGGCCAACTCGGCCGCCGCGGACCTCGCGCCGTTGTCGGCGCAGGCCCAGGACGAGGTGCGGGCCGTGTACGACTCGCTGGTCCGGCCGCTGGTCCACGACCGCTGGTAGGTCACTCCTCCGCGTTGTCCTCCTCGACGTCGAGCTCGCCGAGGATCGCGTACAGCTTGCGGCGGGCCTCGCCGAGGACTTCGACGGCCCGCGCCTGCTGCTCGCGCGTGCCCGCGTGCGCCATCTGCTGCATGGCCGCGCCGAGGTGCCGTGCCGCCGTGCGCAGCTTCGCCGCGTGCTGGTCGAGGTCGTCGTTGACCTGCTGCCACGGCGGCGCGCCGTCGAGCTTCGCGGCCGTCTCCCGACCGGTCTCGGTCAGCGTGAACAGCTTCTTGCCGCCCGCCTCCTCGGTGGAGGCGACGAGGCCCTCGTCGGCCAGCATCTGCAGGGTCGGGTAGACCGAGCCGGGGCTGGGCCGCCAGAGGCCGTCCGTGCGGCCGCTGATCTCCTGGATCATCTCGTAGCCGTGCATGGGGCGTTCGGCGAGCAGCGCGAGGACCGCCGTGCGGACGTTGCCCTTGCGCTGCCTCCCGCTGCGACCCCGTCCCCGGCCGTGCCCGCCGAAGCCGGGCGGCTCGGGCGGGATCGGGGGGCCGCCGAACGGGTCGGGCGGTGGCGGGGGACCGCCGAAGGGGCCGCGGCCGAAGCCGCCGCCGAACCCTCCGCCGCCGAACCCCTGTCGTGGGTCGCCGAAGCCGTGCTCGCGGTGGTGCCGGTGTTCGTGGTGCCTGTGTCCGTGGAAGTGCATCTTCCTGCTCCTCGTATCGATCGGTTGCGACGTGTCGACGATATATCGGAACGTATCGCGATGCAACGGTGATGGCGATCGCAGTCGGCGTGGTCATGGGTGCGGCGCGCGCGTGGGACACTGGAGGGCGCTATGACTGCCCTCCCCCTCGTCTTCGACGCGCCCAAGCGCGGGCTGCCGCCGCGCCACCTCGCCGACCTCTCCGCCGACCAGCGTCGAGAGGCCGTCACCGCACTCGGTGAGAAGCCCTTCCGCGCCGCGCAGCTGTCGAACCACTACTTCGGCCGGCTGACCGTCGACCCCGACGCGATGACCGACATCCCCGCCGCCGCGCGGGAACGCCTGGTGACCGACCTGATGCCGCCGTTGTGGACGGAGCTGCGCAGCGTCGAGGCCGACGGCGGCACGACGCGCAAGACGTTGCTGCGCGCCCACGACGGCACGTTGGTCGAGAGCGTCCTGATGCGCTACCCGGACCGCGCCACGCTGTGCATCTCGTCGCAGGCGGGCTGCGGCATGGCGTGCCCGTTCTGCGCGACGGGGCAGGGCGGCCTGACCCGGAACCTGTCCACGGCGGAGATCGTGGACCAGGTGCGGCGCGGTGCGGCGGCCATGCGTGACGGCGAGCTGCCCGGCGGGCCGGGACGGCTGTCGAACATCGTGTTCATGGGCATGGGCGAGCCGCTGGCCAACTACAAGCGCGTGGTCGAGGCGGTGCACCGCATCTGCGACCCGGCTCCGGAGGGTCTGGGGATCTCGCAGCGCTCGGTGACGGTGTCGACCGTGGGCCTGGTGCCGGCGATCCGGAAGCTGACCGAGGAGAACCTCCAGGTCCGGCTGGCGGTGTCGCTGCACACGCCGGACGACGAGCTGCGCGACACGTTGGTGCCGGTCAACACCCGGTGGAAGGTGGCCGAGGTGCTGGAGGCGGCTCGCGGCTACGCCGACCGCACCGGCCGCCGCGTGTCGATCGAGTACGCCCTGATCCGCGACATCAACGACCAGCCGTGGCGTGCGGACATGCTGGGCAAGCTGCTGCGCCGGCACTTGGGCCAGCTCGTCCACGTCAACGTCATCCCGCTGAACCCCACGCCGGGCTCGAAGTGGGACGCGTCGCCGAAGCCGGTGGAGCGCGAGTTCGTCCGGAGGGTCAACGACCAGGGCGTCGCGTGCACCGTGCGTGACACCCGGGGTCAGGAAATCGCCGCCGCCTGCGGCCAGCTCGCCGCCGAGGGCTGAGCGCTGGAAGGTCTGCGGTCAGTTGTGCCACAATTGTGGCCATGACCATCGAGCCGCTGCGATCGGTGCGCGACCACCTGTCGGACTTCATCGACCGGGCCGAGCGCGAGCACGAGCGCGTCGTGGTCACCCGGAACGGGCGACCTGCGGCCGTGCTGATCGGGTACGAGGACTTGGCGGCGCTTGAGGAGACGCTGGAGATCCTCAGTGACCCCAACGCGGTGGCGGCGATCAGGCAGTCCCGCGACGAGGTGGCCCGTGGCGACGTGGTGAGCGGTGTGGAGGCGGTTCGAGCACTGCGGCCACGTTCGTGACCGAGCCGTACGAGCTTCACGTGGCGACCAGTGCTGCGCGAACCATCCAGGACAAGTTGCCCGAGGGCGTGGCGTCGGCCGTGATCGAGTTCATCACCCGCACATTGCTGGAAAACCCCCACAGGGTCGGCAAACCGCTGCGGTACGAACTGGAAGGTGTCCACTCGGCTCGGCGTGGCGCCTTCCGGGTGCTGTACGAGATCGACGACGAACGACGTGAGGTCACCGTGCTCCGCGTCGAACACCGTGCCGACGTGTACCGACCGCGTTGAGGCGGCGTTGGGGGCGCCGAGGTCCGCCGGTCGTCGTAGCGTGACGTGATCGGCTCCCTGCGGAGTCGCTAGAGTGCGTCGCGAGCGGCGTGCGAGCCGACCCTGCGCACGAACGGTGTCTCTGCCGAATGTTGACCGTGAGGAATCCACCCCCTGATTTCCGGGTGCCCTTCCGTGCGTTCGCGTTCCCCGCCGGCGTGGTTCCGCATCGGGATTTCCTGCAGTTCTCGGCGAACGATCTCGCGCATGCGCTCTTCATGACGGGTCGCGCCCCCGGTGACGAGTTCGCTCACGGTAAGTCATCGGTATATGAATGGTTGCACCGGGCGTCGCTCATTCCGGCTTATGTCCGTCGGACCTACGGGGCGGAATTGGTGCGCTCGGATTTGGCGTTGACCTTGGATCGGTCGGAGTCGGCTGCGGTTTCGTATGCGTTGGGTCAAGCGATGACCGCCATCTTCTGTCGGACCCAGTTGGGTGTGAGTCATCTGCTCCACGTCGACCGGTACTCCGCGGAATACGGCGTTCGCTTCGGCGCAGCACGGCGCCGAGCTGACCTGTTCGGGATCTCGCCACGAGGCTGGGTGGTCGCCGAGGCCAAGGGTCGTTCCGGCAGGGTCCCCCTTGAGGTGCGGCGTGCGCTGGAGGCCCAAAAGCGCTCGGTCTCAGCAGTGGAGGGTAAGCCGCCATGGGTGGCTCTGGGGTGTGTCGCACACTTTCCCCGGCGGAACGGGCCCCTGCACTTGGAGGCCTTCGACCCGGACGCCGACGACGTCGAGGCGGTCGCCTTGGACGTGACCAGGGACCGCTTCATGCTCGCCTATTATTCGCCGTTCCTCCGGGCGCTCGAAATCGGCACTCCAGGGCAGGACGAGGATTACCAATTCGCCGAAATCGCCAGTCTGGGCATCCGGGTCGGCCTGCCGATTTCCCTCGTGGTGCGGCTTCGACGTGCGGAGTCCGATGAACTCGACGGTTTGTCCGTCGATGTCGAGGACCTGCTCGAGGAGTTGCGGAGCCGCCGGGTCGGAGTCCTGCCCGACGGCAGCCTCGTGGAGACCGATTGGCAAGGGTCGCTCGACCGGCGGGATCGGGACCGGTTCGAAGGCTGACTCGCCGACATCGCGCTGTCCTCACCCGCGGTGCAGCGGTGGAGCCGGTCAGCCGATCAGTGAGCCGTCGACAACTCGTCCGCGGCCGGTGAGGGCGCTGCGCGGCAAGGCAGTTGACCTACCGCCGAGGGTCTAGCGGCGCCAGGAGGTGCGGCTGCGGACCTGGTCCCAGATCAGCAGGGCGGCCATGGTGAGGCCCGTCAGGATCACCCAGATGTTCTCGGTCTGGCCGTGGTGGTTGCCGATCAGCAGGGAGAACACCGCGAGGGTGGAGAGCCAGCCCGCGATCTTGATGCCCTTGGGGAAGGTGCCGTGCCAACCCCACTCGGCCGACGGCTCTTCGTGGGTGTCGACCGCCGGACGCTTGTCCAGTTCCGAGGACGAAGACACAGCCGCACGACCTTCCTGCCCGATCACGTTCACCAACGGCGTCATCGTCGCACACCCGCGCGCCAGGCGAGACGTGAGGTGCGCGGCACCGCCGTGACGTCTACCCTCGGCCCTCGCGCGTACCCGCCGCGTGTTCGCACCGCACCCCGCCAGGCCGGAACGGGCGCCGCAACCGCCCAGAAGGGCGACGAGGTTGACCGAACGGTTCCACCCGGCCGAGGGCCGCACGCCGGACACCTTCGCACCGGTCGAAGTCGGCGTCCACGGCGTCACCAAGCGCTTCGCCGACCAGACCGCGGTCGACGACGTCACGTTGCGGATCCACGAAGGCGAATTCTTCTCCGTCCTCGGCCCCTCCGGCTGCGGCAAGACCACGTTGCTGCGCATGATCGCCGGGTTCGAGGACCCGACCGCGGGCCGGATCGAGCTCGACGGCGTGGACGTGGTCGGCGTGCCGCCCTACCGGCGTGACGTGAACACGGTCTTCCAGTCCTACGCCCTGTTCCCGCACCTGTCGGTGTGGGACAACGTCGCCTACGGCGTCAAGCGCAAGGGCGTGCGCGGCGCGCGGCTGAAGCAGGTCGTCGGGGAGCACCTGGAACTGGTCCGACTGGAGCGGTACGCGAAGCGGCGGCCCGCGCAGCTCTCCGGCGGCCAGCAGCAACGCGTCGCCATCGCCCGCGCGCTCGCCGCCGGCCCCCGGCTGTTATTGCTGGACGAGCCCCTCGGCGCGTTGGACGCGGTGCTGCGCAAGGAGTTGCAGATCGAGCTGATGCGCATCCAGCGCGAGGTCGGCACCACCTTCCTCTACGTCACGCACGACCAGGAGGAGGCGCTGGTGCTGTCGCACCGCGTCGCCGTGATGAACGCGGGCCGGGTGGCGCAGGTCGGCTACCCGGAGGACGTCTACGAGCGCCCGGCCACCCGGTTCGTCGCCGGTTTCATCGGCACCTCCAACATCCTCGACGCCCGGGTGTCCGGTGTGGACGGTCGCTGGGCGGTGCTCGACGCGCCGGGCGTCACCGGCCTCAGGGCGCCGCTGAACGGCCACGAGGTCCGCCACGGGCAACGGGTCGCGGCGACCGTGCGCCCGGAGAAGGTGCACCTGCACGACCTCGCCGACGAACCGCCGACGGGCTGGTGCGTGCTCACCGGCACGGTCCGCGACGTCGTGTACGCGGGCGTGTCCACGCAGTACGTGGTGGACGTGCCGGGCGGCGCGGAGCTGGTCGCGTTCGCGCAGAACACCCACCGCGTCGCCGACGCGGGCTCGCCGGGGCAACCCGTGCGGATGGCCTGGGATCCCGACTTCACCGTGTTGCTGGGGAGCGCCGATGACTGAGCGGACACTGCGGATCGCCCGACTCTGGGACCCGGAGGACGCGAAGGTGACCCGCCGGACCGTGCTGCGCTCGACGGCGTTCTTCGCCCTCGCCGCGACCGGGGCGTGCGGCGTCGGCGACGCGCCACCGACCGGCACGAGCAGCGCGCCCGCGTCGGCCGCGAGGGCGAGCAACGCGGTCGCCGAGCCGAAGCTCAACTTCTACAACTGGACCGACTACATCGCGCCCGACACGCTGCCCGGCTTCAAGGACGCCTCGGGCATCGAGGTCACCTACGACAACTTCAGCTCCAACGACGAGATGGAGGCCAAGATCGCCTCCGGCGCGGCCGGGTACGACCTGGTGGTGCCCAGCGACAACTTCCTGCGCCGGTTCCTGCGCTCCGGGCTGCTCACGCCGCTGGACCACGACCTGCTGCCGAACCTGGGCAACCTCGGCAAGCGGTTCACCGAGGCCGACTACGACCCGGGCAACGCCTACTCCGTGCCGTGGGCCTGGGGCACGACCGGCCTGGCGTACTCGAAGTCGCAGCTCGGCGACGTGACCGGGTTCTCGGCCTACGACCTGGCCGCCGCGCAGGGCCGCGCCACGATCCTGGACGAGGCGCGCGACGCGCTGGCGCTCGGCCTGCTCAAGCTCGGGCACGACCCGAACACCACCGACGCCGGGCAGATCGCCGAGGCGGTCGAGGTGCTGCTGGAGCTGAAGGGGAAGCTCGGCCAGATCACCTCGGACGTGATCGAGCCGCTGACCTCGGGCCAGACGCCGCTGGCGCAGGCGTACTCCGGTGACGCGTTCCAGGCCCGTGACGCGAACGACGACCTGGCCTACGCGATCCCGGTCGAGGGCGGCCTGTCCTACGTCGACCTGCTGTGCGTGCCCAAGGACGCGCCGCACGCGGAGAACGCGCACCGGTTCATCGACTACGTGCTGGAGCCGTCGGTCGGCGCGGCGCTGGCCAACGCCATCCGCTACGGCAGCCCGAACGAGGCCGCCAAGCCCATGATCGAGCCGGAGCTGCTGAACGACCCGCTGGTGTACCCGTCGGACGAGCAACTGGCCAAGCTGCCGTTCACCAAGGACCTCGGCGCGGACGTGGAGGCCCGCTACGCCGACGCGTGGACCAGGGTCAAGACCGGCTGATGGCCCGGCCGCGGTGGCTGGTCGCCACCGGTCTGCTCGCGCCGACCGGTGCGTGGCTCGGCCTGTTCCTGGTCGCGCCGCTGGCGCTGGTGGTGCAGTTCAGCTTCGCCACCCGCGACACGGGGGTGGCGCGGGCCGTGCTGCCGTGGACGCTGCGGGCCTACGCGACCGCGCTGGACCCGGCGTTCCTGCCGATCTTCGGCCGCACGCTGGCGTACGCGGGCGTGACGACGGCGTTGTGCCTGCTCCTGGGCTTCCCGCTGGCCTGGTTCATCGCCCGGCACGCCGGCCGGCACCGGACCGCGCTGCTGGTGGCGGTGCTGGTGCCGTTCTGGTCGAGCTACCTGGCCCGGATCTACGCGTGGAAGGCGCTGCTGGACGGCGAAGGGCTGGTCAACCGGCTGCTGGGCGCCGTGGGCCTGGGCCGTGACGGCGGGTTCCTGCTGACGCACGGCGCGGTGGTGGTGGGGCTGACGTACGGGTTCCTGCCGTTCATGGTGCTGCCCTTGTACGTGGCGTGCGCGCGGTTCGACCACCGGCTGGTGGAGGCGTCCTACGACTTGGGGCACGCGCGGGCCTCGACGTTCTTCCGCGTGGTGCTGCCGGGCGTGTTCCCGGGCGTGCTGGCCGGGTCGTTGCTGGTCTTCGTGCCGTCGGCCGGTGATTTCGTCACGCCGAAGCTGCTCGGCGGCGTGGAGCAGTCGACGTTCGGCAGCGTGATCGACGACCAGTTCCGCGGCGGCAACAACTGGCCGCTCGGGTCGGCGATGGCGGTGTTGCTGCTGGTCCTGGTGGTGGTCGTGCTGGTGGCGCGCGGCCGGCGCGGCGAGGACGTGCTGTGAACCGCCGCCCGTGGGCGCTGGGCGCGGTCGCCGCCCTGGTGTTCCTGTTCCTCTACGCGCCGATCGGGTGGCTGGCGCTGGTGTCGTTCAACGACTCGCGGTCGCTGAGCCGCCTCACCGGGCTGTCGGTCCGCTGGTACGCGGCGCTGTTCCGCGACGCGCGGGTGCTCGACGCGCTCGGGCTGAGCCTGCGGCTGGCGGCGACGAGCGCCGTCGTCGCCACGGCGGTCGGCACGCTGGCGGCGTTCGGCCTGCGGCGCGCGTTCCCCGGCCGGGGCGTGTGGACGGTCCTGCTGAGCCTGCCGCTGGTGGTGCCCGAGGTGGTGCTGGGCGTGGCGCTGCTCGGGTTCTGCGTGAAGCTCGCGGGCATCCCGCTCGGGTTCGGCGCGCTGCTGGCCGCGCACGTCGCGTTCTCGTTGAGCTTCGTGGTGGTCGTGGTGCGGTCCCGGGTGGCGGGCGTGGACCACCGGCTCGAAGAGGCCGCCGCCGACCTCGGCGCGAGCCCGCTGGTGGCGTTCCGCACGGTCACGTTGCCGCTGGTCGCGCCCGCGGTGGCGGCGGGTGCGGCGTTCGCGTTCCTGCTGTCGTTCGACGACGTGGTGACGTCCAGCTACCTGACCGGGGTGGGCTCGACCACGCTGCCGGTGTTCGTGTACGCCCAGGCCGGCCGCCGCGGCGTGTCGCCGGAGATCGTCGCGCTGTCGACGGTGATGGTGGCGGTGAGCGCGGCGCTGCTGATCGCCGGCGTGCTCGTGGTGGCCTGGCGGGCGCGCCGCGCGTCACCTGCGTCAACTTTCGTCGGAGGCGGTCGAGACCAATGAACGCGGCCGTCCGGCGGCTGGTTCTTTACCGTGGTCCCCCGTGACGTCTGTCGTTCAGCGGCTCCGGCCCGCCCTGCCGGATCTCCGGGAGGCGCCCTCCGCGTTCCTGCGCGCCCACGCCGAGCGCCTCGGCCAGGTGACGCCCCTGCGCGTGGGGCGCGAGGTGCTGGCGGTCGTCGTGTTCCTCGGCCTGGACGTGTTCCCCGGCTGGGTCTCGGGCAACTCGCGGCTCTCCGGCTGGACGCTGATCCTGCTGGGCGCCGGGTACGTGGTGATCTACCTGTCCCGGCTGCTGTTCCCCGCGCTGGCCCTGCTGGCGGCCACGTGGGTCGTCTTCAGCTCCGAGCACGGCGGCGTCGCGCTGGTGGTGATGCTCTCCTACGCCGCCGGCTACCGGATCGCGCCGTGGCAGCGCTCGCTGCTCACCGCCGTCCTCGCGCTCGCCCTGCACATGTTCGCCTGGGGCCTGTCCGCGCCCGGCCTGTCCGGGCCGTTCGGCCAGTGGGTGATGCTGACCGTCTACTGCATGGTCGTGGCGCTGCCGTTCCTGGTCGGCCGGTACGTCGCGCAGCGCAACGCGCTGGTCGCGGCCTTGCAGGAACGCGAGGAGCGCGTGGTGCGGGAGCGGCGGATGGTGTCGCGCCAGGTGCGGCTGCGCGAGCGCAACCGGATCGCGCAGGACATGCACGACAGCCTCGGCCACCGGCTCAGCCTCATCTCCGTGCACGCGGGCGCGCTGGCCCTGGACACCGGCCTCGGCGAACGCCAGCGCGAGGCCGTGCAGGTGCTGCGCAGCGCGGCCCTCACCGCGATGGAGGAGCTGCGCGGCGTCATCGGCGTGCTGCGGCGCGACGAGGAACCGGACGAGGACCAGGTGCGGGGGAGCACCGTCGGCCGGGACAACCGGACCGTCGACGCGATCGACGAGCTGGTCGACGGCGCGCGCCGGGCGGGGGTGCGGGTCAGCCTGGTCCGCGGCGGCCTGGCCGTGCCGCTGCCCGCGAAGGTCAGCCACGCCGCGTACCGCATCGCCCAGGAGGGCCTGACCAACGCCAACAAGCACGCGCCGGGTGCGAGCGTGCAGGTGACCGTGAAGTACGAACCGGACGCGCTGGTGGTGGAGGTGCGCAACAACCCGCCGCGGACGAAGCTGCCCGGCGGCGCCGGGTTCGGCCTGATCGGGCTCGGCGAGCGGGTGCGGCTGGCGGGCGGCATGCTGCACGTGGGCGAGCTGCCGACCGGCGGGTTCCGCATCGCGGCCGTGCTGCCGTACGAGGACACCGCCGCGGCGGGCGACGAGCCGTCCGACGAGGAGCAGCCCGAACCCGCCAAGCCCACCGGCATCCGCAAGTGGGCGGGCGTCGGCTCGATCGTGCTGGCCGGGATCGTCGTGCTGGTGGTCGTCGGCGGCTACACGTGGATCGGGTCGCAACCCGTCACCAAGGTGGTGTCCGAGGAGTTGTACGACTCGGTGTCGGTCGGGCAGGCGGAGGCGGAGGTGATGGCCAAGCTGCCGGGCGGCGCCGAGCCGCCGCTGGGCGACCTCAACTCCGACGCCGATGCCGAGCCCGCCGGCGCGCGGTGCGAGTACCGCGTCGCCGACGTGCAGACCTACTCCTCGCGAGCGACCAAGATCGTGCGGTTCTGCTTCGCCGACGGCACGCTGGTCGAGAAGAACACCCACTTGCAGGGGATGTGACAGTGATCCGGGTCCTCATCGCCGACGACGAGCCGCTGATGCGCGCGGGCATCAAGGCCATCCTCGGCACCGCCGACGACATCGAACTGGTCGCCGAGGCCGGTGACGGGCGGGAAGCGGTCCGCATCGCCCTGGAGCGGCGGGTGGACGTCGCCGTGCTCGACATCCGCATGCCCCGCCTGGACGGCCTGGCCGCCGCACGCGAGCTGCGGACCGTCGCACCCTCGGTGCGGGTGGTGATGCTCACCACGTTCGGCGAGGACGACAACATCGTCCGGGCGCTGTCCGACGGCGCGGCCGGGTTCCTGCTCAAGGACTCCGCCCCGGAGGAACTGCTGCGCGCCGTGCGCGCCGTTCACTCGGGCGAGGCTTATCTGTCACCCATGGTGACGAGCCGGGTGGTGGGCATGGTGGCCCAGGTGGGTCAGCCCCGCCGGCAGGCGGCGATGCGCCAGGTCGAGGGGTTGACCGAACGCGAGGTCGAGGTGCTGGCCCTGCTCGGGCTGGGGATGTCCAACGCCGACGTCGGGCAGCGGCTGCACATGAGCGAGGCGACCGTGAAGACCTACGTGAGCAGGCTGCTGGCCAAGCTCGGGCTCACGAACCGGGTGCAGGCGGCGTTGCTGGCGCGCGACGCGGGGCTGGCGAACTGAGTGCGCGCAGGGGTGTGCCCCGTCGGCTTCCCGACGGGGCACACCCCGAGTGGTCAGTTGTTCCGGACGACGTCATGCCCTGGCTCGGGAACCGGTCACCATGCGGTAGACGCCAAGCACGATCAGCGAGCCGAGGATGGCGAGCAGCCAGGTGCTCAGGTCGAAGAACGTGTTGATGTTGGTCCCGAAAATCGCCTGGCCGACGAAACCGCCGATGATGGCGCCGACGATGCCGAGCAGCATCGTGATGATGATGCCGCCGGGGTCCCGACCTGGCATGATGGCCTTGGCGATGGCACCCGCGATGAGGCCGAGGACGATCCAACCCAAGATGCCCACGGGGGCTCTCCTTCCTGATGGCCGCGACGGGGGATCCGTCGGGGCGCTTGATCGAGGAATGCCCACGTTCGAGTGATACCACGCCCTCGTTACCGTTCCGTTATCCAAGTACCGCTGTGCGGGCTATCAGGTCGGCTCGGGAACAATGGGCGGTGATGAGCACACCACGCACGGTCCTGGTACTCGGGTCGACCGGGTCGGTCGGCACCCAGGCCCTCGACGTCATCGCCGCCAACCGCGACCGGTTCACCGTGGTCGGACTGGCCGCCGGCGGCGCGGACCCGGCCGCCCTCGCCGCGCAGGCCGTCGAGTTCGGGGTCCAGGCCGTGGCCGTGGCCCGGGCCACCGCGGTCGAGGACGTCACGCTCGCCCTCTACGCCGAGGCGCAGAAGCGCGGCTACGCGCGGGGCGCGTTCAAGCTGCCGCGCATCCTCGCCGGCCCGACCGCGATGACCGACCTGGTCGACTCCACCCCGGCCGACGTGGTGCTCAACGGCATCACCGGCTCGATCGGCCTGGCGCCCACGCTGCACGCCCTCAAGGCGGGCGCGACACTCGCCCTGGCCAACAAGGAATCGCTGATCGCGGGCGGTCCGCTCGTGCTCAAGGCGGCCAAGCCGGGCCAGATCGTGCCGGTCGACTCCGAGCACTCCGCGCTGGCCCAGTGCCTGCGCGGCGGCCGGCCCGACGAGGTGGCCAAGCTCGTCCTCACCGCCTCCGGCGGCCCGTTCCGCGGTCGCACCCGCGCGGACCTCGCCGACGTCACCGCGCGTGAGGCCATGGCGCACCCCACGTGGTCGATGGGGCCGGTCATCACCGTCAACTCGTCCACCCTCGTCAACAAGGGGCTGGAGCTGATCGAGGCGCAGCTGCTGTTCGGCGTGCCCTACGACCGCATCGACGTGGTCGTGCACCCGCAGTCGATCGTGCACTCGATGGTCACCTTCACCGACGGCTCCACGCTCGCCCAGGCCAGCCCGCCGGACATGAAGCTGCCGATCGCGCTGGCGCTGGGCTGGCCAGACCGGATCCCCGGCGCCGCCGCCGCGTGTACCTTCGACGTGGCGACGGCGTGGACGTTCGAGCCGCTGGACGACGAGACGTTCCCGGCGGTGAGGCTCGCCAGGCAGGCCGGCTCCGGCGGCGGCTGCCTGCCGGCGGTCTACAACGCGGCGAACGAGGAAGCGGTCGCGGTCTTCCTCGGCGGCGGCACGTCGTTCACCTCCATCGTGGACACTGTGGCAGGAGTGCTCGCGGAGGCGGACGGCTGGGCGCACGAGCCGGTCGACGTCGACGAAGTCCTCGCGGCGGAGCAATGGGCCCGGGCGCGGGCGCGGGAACTCGTGGCCACTTCGGTGGGGTCTGGAAGGGACTGACGTGCTCGTTTTCCTGGGCATTCTGCTGTTCGCCCTGCTCATCGGCATCTCGATCGCGCTGCACGAGCTCGGCCACCTGGCCACCGCGAAGATGTTCGGGATGAAGGTGACCCGGTACTTCATCGGGTTCGGGCCGAAGATCTGGTCCTTCCGCCGCGGCGAGACCGAGTACGGCCTCAAGGCCATCCCGGCGGGTGGCTTCTGCGAGATCACGGGCATGACCGCGCTGGAGGAGGTCGCGCCGGAGGACCGGCACCGCGCGTTCAACCGGCAGAAGACCTGGAAGCGGGTGGTGGTCCTGTCCGCGGGCTCCATCACCCACTTCATCGTGGGCTTCATCATCTTGTACTTCATGGCCTTCACCATGGGCATCCCGAACCTGCGCGACAGCGCGATGATCGCCGAGGTCGCGCCGTGCGTGCAGAACAGCACCGACGCCGAGTGCGCGCCCGGTGCGCCGTCGCCGGCCAAGGACGCGGGCTTCCAGGCGGGCGACGAGATCGTGGCGGTGGCCGGCGCGGCCACGCCCACGTGGGCCGACGTGCTGACGAAGACCCGCGAGCGGACCGGCACCACGGAGTTCAAGGTGCTGCGCGACGGCCGTGAGCTGACCCTCACCGCCGACGTCGCCCGCGTCGAGCGCGAGATGGAGCGCAAGGACGGCACGCGCTACAAGGAAGAGGTCGGCGCGATCGGCGTCATCCAGCAGCGCAACTTCGAGTACAACGCGTTCACCGCGATCGGCGGCGCGACCCAGTTCACCGGCACGATGTTCGAGAACACCTGGCGCGGCCTGATCAACTTCCCGAAGAAGATCCCGGCCGTGATCGAGGCCATCGGCGGCGCCGAGCGCGACATCGACAGCCCGGTCAGCGTGGTCGGCGCGAGCAGGCTCGGCGGCGAGGCGGTCGACCGGGGCCTGTGGCAGCTGTTCTGGCTGATGCTGGCGGGCCTGAACTTCTTCGTGGGTGTGTTCAACCTCCTGCCGCTGCTGCCGCTTGACGGTGGTCACATCGCCGTCAACCTGTACGAACGGGTGCGAAACTGGATCCGGAAGCTCCGCGGTCTTCCGGACGGCGCACCGGTCAACTACCTGCGACTGCTGCCGCTGACCTACTTCGTGATCTTCGTCGGCGGATCGGTCACGCTGTTGACGATCACCGCGGACATCGTCAACCCGATCAAGCTCTTCCAGTGATCACAGTGAGAGGTGCGTAGTCCATGAGTGACGGCGTCATGCTCGGCCTGCCGGCGATGCCTCCTCCGGTGTTGTCGGAACGGCGCAAGACCCGCCAGCTCATGGTGGGCTCGGTGGGCGTCGGCAGTGAGTTCCCCGTGTCCGTGCAGTCCATGACGACGACGGTGACGGCGGACGTGAACGCCACGCTCCAGCAGATCGCCGAGCTGACGGCGGCGGGCTGCGACATCGTGCGCGTGGCGTGCCCGTCCCAGGACGACGCGGACGCGCTGGCGGCGATCGCGAAGAAGTCGCAGATCCCGGTGATCGCGGACATCCACTTCCAGCCGAAGTACGTGTTCGCGGCGATCGAGGCCGGGTGCGCGGCGGTCCGCGTGAACCCGGGCAACATCAAGAAGTTCGACGACAAGGTCAAGGAGATCGCGGCGGCGGCCCGCGACCACGGCACGCCGATCCGGATCGGCGTGAACGCGGGGTCGTTGGACCCGCGGCTGATGGCCAAGTACGGCAAGGCGACGCCGGAGGCGCTGGCCGAATCGGCGCTGTGGGAGGCGTCGCTGTTCGCCGAGCACGACTTCCACGACCTGAAGATCTCGGTCAAGCACAACGACCCGGTGGTGATGATCCGGGCCTACGAGCTGCTGGCCGAGCAGTGCGACTACCCGCTGCACCTGGGTGTGACGGAGGCGGGCCCGGCGTTCCAGGGCACGATCAAGTCGGCGGTGGCGTTCGGCGCGCTGCTGCGGCAGGGCATCGGGGACACGATCCGCGTCTCGCTGTCGGCTCCCCCGGTCGAGGAGGTGAAGGTCGGGCACCAGATCCTCCAGTCGCTCAACCTGCGCCCGCGCAAGCTGGAGATCGTGTCGTGCCCGTCCTGTGGCCGCGCCCAGGTCGACGTCTACACGTTGGCGGAGCAGGTCACGGCCGGTCTGGAGGGCATGGAGGTGCCGCTGCGGGTCGCCGTGATGGGCTGCGTGGTGAACGGGCCCGGTGAGGCGCGCGAGGCCGACCTCGGGGTCGCCTCCGGCAACGGCAAGGGTCAGATCTTCGTGAAGGGCAAGGTCGTCAAGACCGTGCCGGAGCACCAGATCGTGGAGACCCTGATCGAAGAGGCGATGCGGATCGCCGAGGAGATGGGCGAGACCGCCGAGGGCGGCGAACCGGTCGTCACGGTCGGCTGAGGGCAGTCGGGAGTGGGCCGGCAGTCGGCTGAGCGGGTGGCGGACGCGCGGGTAACGCGGTGGATCTGGCAGGCTTGACGGCGTGCTGAGGTTGGCTGGCGCGCGCTTGCTCGACGAGCGGGACCTGACCGAGGTCCTCGCCGTGCTCGCGGCCGACCCGGTGGCGTCCTGCATGGTCGCCGCACGGGTCGAGGTCGCGGGTCTGGACCCGTGGCGGCTCGGCGGCGAGGTGTGGGCGTACGACCACCGGTCGCTGCGCGGCGGCCGGGTCGACGCGCTGTGCTTCGCCGGCCCGAACCTCATCCCGCTGCGCGGCAACGCGCAGGCGCTGCGCGGCTTCGCCGACCGGGCCCGCCGCCGCGGCCGCATGTGCTCGTCGCTGGTCGGGCCCGCCGAGCAGGTGCTCGGCCTGTGGGAGGAGCTGTCCCCGGACTGGGGACCGGCCCGCGAGGTGCGCGCCGACCAGCCGTTGATGGCGCTGGGCGGCAGCCCGGCGATCCCGCTGGACCCGCTCGTGCGGCCGGTCCGGCCCGACGAGCTCGACCGGTACCTGCCCGCCGCGATCGCCATGTTCATCGAGGAGGTCGGCGTCGACCCGTGCGCCGAGGACGGCGGCGTGTCCTACCGGGCGCGGGTGGCCGAGCTGATCGCGAGCGGGCGGGCGTTCGCCCGGTTCGAGGGCGGCGACGTGGTGTTCAAGGCCGAGATCGGGGCCATGTCGGCGCAGGTCGGCCAGATCCAGGGCGTGTGGGTGCGGCCGGACCGCCGCGGGCACGGCATCGGCGCGGCGGGCACCGCGGCGGTGGCCGAACGCCTGGTCAGGACTCTGGGCCGGACCGCGTCGCTGTACGTGAACTCCTACAACGACGTGGCCAAGGCGGCGTACCGCAAGATCGGGTTCTCCCAGGTCGGCCAGTACGCGACCGTGCTGTTCTGAGACCGTCGCGGCGTGCGGCCGGTCACACCGGGCATACTCGGCGCCGTGATCGCGCGCAAGCCGTCCCTGTCCCGCTTGGTCCTTCCCGGGGTGGTCCTGCTGCTCGTCAGCGGCTGCGGCCTGTTCTCGTCCCGTCCCGGCCCGGACCAGGTGGCGGGCGACTTCCTGGCCAAGCTCGCCGCGGGCGACGTCGACGGCGCGGCCGGCCTGACCGACGACCCGGGCGGCGCGAAGGACGTGCTGGGCAAGGTCCACGAGGTGCTCAAGCCCAAGGGGCTGACCACCAAGGTCGAGCAGGTGCGCTCGGCGGGCGAGTCGACCACCGCCGACGCGACCGCGCAGCTGGACTGGGACCTCGGGCACGACCACGCGTGGAGCTACCAGACGAAGTTCGACCTGCGGCGCGAGGAGGACGACTGGAAGGTGCACTGGGCGCCTTCGGTCGTGCACCCGAAGCTCGCCGTGCAGCAGTCGCTCGGGGTGGCCGAGGTGAAGCCCGCGCTGGCGCCCGTGCTGGACCGCGACGGCACGCCGCTGCTCGCGCCGGAGCAGGTCGTGTCGATCCTGCTCAACGCCCAGGAGGCCGGTGACGTGGGCGCGGTGGCCGGCGCGCTGGCCGCGGCGCTGACGCCGATCGACCCGGCGATCACCCAGTTGGCGATCATGGACGGGGTGTCGAAGGTCCCCGCCGGGCAGGTCTACCAGGTGGCCGCGCTGCGTGACGCGGACTACCGGACCGTGAAGCCCGCGATCTACGAGCTGCCGGGGGTCCGGTTCACCACGCAGACGAGCCTGCTGGCGCCGTCGCGCACGTTCGGCTCGCAGGTGCTGCCCGCCGTGCGCAAGGCGGTGGAGGAGGAGATCGCGGGCAAGGCCGGGCTGCGCGTCTACACGGTGAACGCGGCCGGTGACGAGGTGGAGACGCTGCACGAGCAGGCGCCGGAGCCCGCGCAGGCGATCTCGACCGCGTTGAGCCGGGGCGTGCAGGTGGCGGCGGAGGACGCGCTGGAGCCCGTACCGCAGGCCGCGATGCTGGTGGCGTTGCAGGCGTCGACCGGCGACATCCTGGCGGTGGCGCAGAACGAGGCGGCCGACGCCGAGGGCCCGATGGCGCTGAGCGGCCGTTACCCGCCGGGGTCGACGTTCAAGATCGTGACGGCGGCGGCGGCCCTGTCGTCCGGGCAGGCGACGGCGGACAGCCCGCTGCCGTGCCCGGGCAAGGCGGTCATCGACGGTCGCCGGATCGTGCCGAACGACCACGAGTTCGACAAGGGCACGATCCCGCTGCACTCGGCGTTCGCGTTCTCGTGCAACACGACGTTCGCGCAGCTCGCGGCGGGGATGGCGCCGGACGCGCTGACCAAGGCAGCGGACTCGTTCGGCCTCGGTGTCGACTTCGAGATCCCGGCGATCACCACGATCACCGGCTCCGTGCCGCCCGCCACCGACGTGGTGGAGCGGGCGGAGGACGGCTTCGGCCAGGGCAAGCTGCTGGCGAGCCCGTTCGGCATGGCCCTGGTGGCGGCGACGACGGCGACGGGCAAGATGCCGGTGCCCACGCTGCTGAAGGGCCGGGAGACGAAGGTGGACCACACCCCGACCCCACCGGCGCCCGCCGTGCTGGAGCCGTTGCGGGCGATGATGCGGGAAGTGGTCGAAACCGGCACCGCGCCGCAGCTCAAGCCGTACGGGGACGTGCGGGGCAAGACGGGCACGGCGCAGTTCGGCGACGGCACGAACTCGCACGGCTGGTTCGTCGGCTACCGCGGCGACATCGCGTTCGCGACCCTGCTCCTGGGCACGAACAGCTCCGCGCCGGCGGTCGACGCCTCGGCCCGCTTCCTGGCCGCGTTGGGCTGAACGGTCCAACATCAATGTGATACCGTGTTTCACATGGATCAGGTCGGACTTCGTGAACTCCGCCACCACGCGAGTGAGTACGTGCGGCGGGCCGAGGCCGGGGAACGGATCGCGGTGACCGATCACGGTCGGGTGGTCGCCGAGATCGTTCCTCCTCAGCACGGGGCGTCGAGTCTGCGGGACCAGCTCGTCGCCAACGGTGAGCTGCTCCGCGGCCGAGGTGGGCGGTTGCCCGAACCGTTGCCCGCCACGTCCGGCACGCCGATCTCGGAAGTGCTGCGCCAGATGCGGGACGAGGAGCGTTGGTGATCTACCTCGACACCTCGGCACTGGCCAAACTGGTGCGAACCGAGGCCGAGACCTCCGCGCTGCGCACCTGGCTGGACGACCGAGCCGGTGCCCGGCTGGTCAGCAGCTCGCTCGCCAGGGTCGAGCTGATCCGCGCCGTGCGCGCCGAGGGCGACGAGGCGATCAGGCAAGCCACGTTGATCCTGGTCGAGCTCGACCAGATGACCATGACCATGGACCTGTTGGACGCGGCCGGCGCGTTGCCGCTGCCGCTCAAGTCGCTCGACGCGATCCACCTCGCGTCGGCCTTGCGCCTGCGCGTGGACCTGGACGCGTTCGTGGCCTACGACAAGCGACTCCTGACCGCCGCCGACGAGATGGGGCTGCCGATCGCCTCGCCCGGAACGGTTGAACCGACCGCGTAACGGACACGTGGCGCATGCCCCGTCACGCTGAGCCGTAATCTGGAGGGCATGTCCGTGCGTGCCGTCCTCCAGCCAGGTGTGCTGTCCCCGCGCCGTCCGGTGCCCGCCCAGATCGAGCGGCCCGAGTACGTCGACCGACCCGAACCCAAGCGCAACACCGATCCCTGGGTGCAGCCGCCCGAGGTGATCGAGGCGATGCGCGTCGCGGGCAGACTGGCGGCGCAGGCGTTGCAGGAGGCGGGCAAGGTGATCGTGCCCGGCGTGACCACCGACGAGATCGACGCGGTCGCGCACGAGTTCCTGTGCGACAACGGGGCGTACCCGTCCACGCTCGGCTACCGCGGCTTCCCCAAGTCCTGCTGCACCTCGCTGAACGAGGTCATCTGCCACGGCATCCCCGACACGACCGTGGTCGAGGACGGTGACATCGTCAACGTCGACGTCACCGCCTACATCGGCGGCGTGCACGGCGACACGAACGCCACCTTCCTGGCCGGCGACGTGAGCGAGGAAGCCCGCCTCCTGGTCGAGCGCACGCACGAGGCCACCATGCGCGCCATCAAGGCGGTCAAGCCGGGACGGCAGCTCAACGTGGTCGGCCGCGTCATCGAGTCCTACGCCAACCGCTTCGGCTACGGCGTGGTGCGCGACTTCACCGGCCACGGCATCGGCCGCACCTTCCACAGCGGCCTCGTCGTGCTGCACTACGACGCGCCGCACGTGCCCACGGTGATCGAAGAGGGCATGACGTTCACCATCGAGCCGATGATCACCCTCGGCGGCATCGAGCACGACCTGTGGGACGACGGCTGGACGGTCACCACCCGCGACAAGAGCTGGACCGCCCAGTTCGAGCACACGATCGTGGTCACCGCGGACGGCGCGGAGATCCTCACCGTCTGCTGAGCAGCGGCACCAGGGTTTGCGCCACCTCGTCGGGCGAGGTCACCGCGCCCAGGTGGTGGCTGTCCAGCTCCACCACGGGCCAGCCGAGCCCGCGTGCCGCCGAGGCGGCGGCGTCGTAGGCGGGGCTGAGCTTCACGTACGAGCACGGCCCGGTCCACGCCACGGTGGGCCGGGGCTCCTTCAGGAACGCCAGCGGCACCTCGGGCGCCTCGGCCACGATCTCCTCCAGCAGCCGCACGTCCGGCACCATCGCCGACAGCGCCTCGGGCGCGAACCACAGGTCCCAGCGCGGCATCAGCCCGTCCCGCGAGATGGCCTTCAGGTGCGCCATCCGCTCGGCGGGCGCGTCGTCGCGCCAGCTCCGGCCCGGCGTGGGCAGGTCGGAGTCGAGGAACACCAGCCCGCGCACGGGCGTCTCCAGGGCGTCGGCGAACGCGGGCAGCAGCGGACCGGCGCCGCTGTGCCCCACGAGCACCAGGTCGCCCTCGACCAGGGAGTCCTCCACCGCGTCGGCGAACACGCCGAGCAGCCGCTGGTGGACGGGCGCGGCGTTGACCGTCACCCGCAGGTCGAGCAGCACCACGGGGTGACCGAGTCGGGCCAGCGCGTCGGCGAGCGGGCGCATGCTCGCGGGCCCGAGGTAGGGGCTGTGCACCAGGACCGCGGTGGGGGGGACGTCGACCATGCCGTGGATGATGTCAGTCGGGACCGACACGAGGGGACATTGTGCGCAGTGCGTTGCTGGTGGCCGGCACCACGTCGGACGCGGGGAAGAGCGTGCTGGTGGCCGGTCTGTGCAGGTGGCTCGCGCGGCAAGGGGTGAAGACGGCCCCGTTCAAGGCCCAGAACATGTCCAACAACTCGGTCGTGACGGCCGACGGCGGCGAGATCGGCCGCGCGCAGGCGGTGCAGGCCGCCGCGTGCGGGCTGGCGCCGAGCGTGCGGTTCAACCCGGTGCTGCTCAAGCCGGGCGGCGACCGCAGCTCGCAGGTCGTGGTGCTGGGTCGGGCGGTCGGCGAGGTGTCCGCGCTGTCCTACCGCGAGCGCAAGGCCGAGCTGTTCGCCACGGTTCTGACCACGCTGGACGGCCTGCGCGACGATTTCGACGTGGTCGTCTGCGAGGGCGCGGGCTCGCCCGCCGAGATCAACCTCAGGGCGAACGACATCGCGAACATGGGCTTGGCGCGGGCGGCGGACCTGCCGGTGCTCGTGGTCGGCGACATCGACCGGGGCGGGGTGTTCGCGCACCTGTTCGGCACGCTGGCCCTGCTCGACCCGGCCGACCAGGCGCTGGTCGCCGGGTTCGTGGTGAACAAGTTCCGCGGCGACCCGGCGTTGCTCGAACCGGGACTGCGGCAGCTGAACGCCCTCACCGGGCGTCCGGTGCTCGGCGTGCTGCCGTGGCGGGAGGAGCTGTGGCTGGACGCGGAGGACTCCCTGTCCTACGCGGCGGACGGCGTGATCGGCCGGCCGGAGCCGCCGTGCGGCGACCAGTGGCTGCGGGTGGCCGTGGTGCGGTTGCCGCGGATCTCCAACGCCACGGACGTGGAGGCGCTGGCGTGCGAGCCGGGTGTGTCCGTGCGGTTCGTCACCGAGCCGTCCCGGCTGGCCGACGCGGACCTCGTGGTGGTGCCCGGCTCGAAGGCGACGGTGGACGATCTGCGGTGGTTGCGCACCACCGGCCTGGCCGACGCGATCGCCGCGCACGACGGTCCGGTGCTCGGCATCTGCGGCGGTTTCCAGATGCTCGGCCGGACGATCGAGGACGCGGTGGAGTCGCGCGCGGGCGCGGTGGCGGGGTTGGGCCTGCTCGACGTGGACGTGCGGTTCGAGCCGGACAAGACGCTGGGCACGCCACGGGGCGACGCGTTCGGCGAGCCCGTCACGGGCTACGAGATCCACCACGGCGTGGTCACCCGCAACGCCGAGGAAGGGCTGGTCACCCTGCCGGACGGCACGCCGGAGGGCGCCCTGCGCGGCCGGGTCGCCGGCACGCACTGGCACGGGTTGCTGGAGAACGACGGCTTCCGCCGCGCGCTCCTGCGCTGGGCCGCCCGCCACGCGGGCCGGCAAGGATTCACCCCCGCGCCGGACGTGGACTTCGCCGGACGGCGGTCCGCGCAGCTCGACCTGCTCGGCGACCTGGTCGCCGACCACCTCGACACCGACGCGGTGTGGGCGTTGCTGGAGCGGGGCGCGCCACCGGGACTTCCGGTGATCCCTCCCGCGGGTGCGCCACCCGTCGCCTGACGGCGTCCGACCGCGGTGCGCGCGACCGACAAGTCGCGCGGTTGTGCCACCGGTGGGCGGAGTCGCGTGGACGACCGGCTCGGCGACGGCGGCGGGCGGCTGCCCGACCGGCAAGCCGGGCGGACCTACCCGCGTGGACCCGTCGTGGGCCGTGCGGTCACATCGCTGAGTGAGGAATCACGTGGTCCGAGTGGACGCTCGCTTAGATGCCCGCGGTCAGGCGGGGGGACATGCGGAAGACGGCGCACACGTCACACCTCCGCTCACGGGTAGTCACACAGTGAAGGTACCGGTGGTTCGCCGGAGGATACGTCGCCCGTTCGGGTCAAGCGGGTTTGTCGACGGGCACGAGCTCGGCCCAGCCGGGCTCGGCGGCCCGCTCCACCCACCCCGCCGGCCACTTCCGCCGCACGTCACCGGTCCGCGTCCGGGCGTCGGTCAGCTTGGCCGTCGTGTGCACGCCGAAGTCCGTGCGGCCCTCGAACACCGCGCCCCGGAACACCGAGTCGCCGAACGCGACCCGCCGGAAGTCGGCCAGGTCGCGGAAGCACGTGTCGCGGAAGTCGGCCGTGCCGGAGAACTCCGTGCCGCGGAACGCCGCCGGGCCGACGAACGTGGTGCCGGCGAACGACGCGGACCTGACCCTGGCGCGGGTCAGGGTGGGCTTGACCAGCGTGGCGTTGGACAGGTCGAGCGCGATGCCCGCCCAGAACGCCTCGGGCTCGTCCGGGCGCAGGTGGGCGGCCAGCAGCGCGGTCGCGGTCTGCCGGACCTCCAGCTCCTGGAACCGGTGCGCGTCGCGCGGCCCGATCCGCGTCCTGGCCCGCACCTCCGGCGGCGGCGTGAACGGCATCCGCAGGTAGGCGCAGATCAGGTTCACGATCGTCTGCCGGTGCGCGGGGTTGCCCTGCGCCAACCGCTCCAGCGCGTACAGCCCGGCCAACCGGACCGGCGCCTTGTCGCTGCCGAGCTGGTCGGCGGCCTTGCCGTACAGCTCGGTGACGCGGCGCTCGGTCGCGTCGTGGTCCTTCTGCACGAGGTCCAGCTCCGCGTAGCGCTGGCGGCGCGCCGTGAGCAGCAACGCCGCCGCACCGCCCGTGCCGAGCACGATGCTGGACGCCGTGCGGACGACGTCCAGCCGCACACCGTCCTGCGGCTCGCCGGACCCCAGCGTGACCAGCAGGAGCACCACGGACCCCACCGCCACCACCCCGAGCCCGACCGCCCAGAGCACGATCGTCCTGGCCGACAGCACGCGGTGCTCCACACCTCCAGCCCAGCGGAACGCCGGCGGGCCGTCAATCACCGATGCGGGCGGTAGAAAGGCCAGCTTCCTGCTGTACCGCCCGCATCGGGACGACCGCCGGGTGCTGTACGAGCTCGCGCCGGGTGTGGCGAACCGGATCGGCGATCGGGCGCGGAGGCGCACTACGACGAGGCGTTGGCGCCGTACCGGAAGCTCGGCGACTGGCACAACCGAGCACGACGGACCCGCACCGCACCCACCGAAGTCCACTCACCCCACCCGCCCACAACGGACCCGCAACTCACCCACCTAGGCCCGATTTGACATGGGTTCGGGTGCCATAGGCTGGTCGAAGCCGGGCAGGCCTGGCGGACGCTTTTCCCG